>JBEBBB010000210.1:0-7071 GCA_041158605.1 Pseudomonadota bacterium | reverse complement strand
AGGCCAAAAACACCACCGCGTTGGCAATTTCGGCCGGTTGAGCGATGCGGCCCATCGGGTACTGGGCCACGGTGCGCGCCAGCACATCGTCGGGTGTGCTTCCCCGCAGCCGGGCCTCGGCAGCCAGCCCTTCGGTCAAGCGCTCGGTCTGGGTCATGGCGGGGTTGACCACGTTCACACGCACGCCGAGAGGGGCGTAAGCGGCTGCCAGCCCGGCACTGGCCAACATCAAGGCGGCGTTGGCCGAGCCACCTGGCAGGTGTATCGGGCTGGCCACTTTTCCGCCCATACCCACCACGTTCACCACCACACCCCGACCCCGTTGTCCCATCTCTTTGATCAGCGGGTCTATCACATTGATGTAGCTGAAAAATTTGGCTTGTAGGGCGGCTTGCCAGGTGGCGGGTTGGAGCTCGTTGGGGGGCGTCCGTTGGGCCGCTCCAGCGCAGTTCACCAACACATCCACAGGCCCATGGCCCGTTTGGTGGGTTTGTGCGCGTGCCAGCATGTCCGCCGCTGCCGTGGGATCGCACAGGTTAGCAACCTGTGTGTGCACCTGGGATGCAGCCACGCCCACAACGGCCACCAGCCGCTCGCGCGCCGCGGCCAGGCCGTCTGCCGACCGGGCCACCAGGGTGACACGTGCGCCCTCGGCCAGAAACTGGTGGGCGCAGGCCCAGCCTATACCCCGGCTGCCACCGGTGATCAACACATGTTGGTTGTGCAGTTGCAGGTCCATGGGGTTTACCGGGTTGCACCTGTGGCCAAGGCTTGCTCACGGCTGTTTGCCAGAGCCTGCGTGTCCACGGCGGTTTGTGTGGGCCAACCCGCCAGGTGTTGTGTGCACAAACGGGCCATGGCGTCTATCCAATCGGGGGTGTCGTTCAGGCAAGGGATGTAATGAAACACCTGCCCACCGGCGTGGACAAAAGCCTCCCGGGCCTCTTGGTCGATTTCTTCCAGTGTCTCGATGCAGTCGCTGGTGAAGCCCGGGCAAACCACATCCACCCGCTTGACCCCTTGCTGGGCCAAGGCCACCAGGGTGGGTTCGGTGTAGGGCTCCAGCCATTTGGCTTTGCCAAAACGCGATTGAAAGGTGATGGTGTAGCGGTCTTTGGACAAACCCAAGGCCTCGGCCAACAAACGCCCCGTTTTGAGGCACTGGCAGTGGTAGGGGTCTCCCAGGTGCAATGTGCGTTCCGGCACGCCGTGGAAGCTCATCACCAGTCGGTCGGGTTGGCCATGGGCATCCCAGTGCGCCTGCACCCGGGTTTTCAGGGCATGGATATAGCCCGGGTGGTCGTGGTAACTGTTCACAAAGCGGAACTCAGGTACCCAGCGCGTGCGGCTGGCCCAGGCGTAGACCGCGTCCAGCACACTGGCGGTGGTGGTTCCGCTGTACTGGGGGTAGGCGGGCAATACCAAGACCCGTTCCACCCCCTGGGCTTTCATCTCGGCCACCTGGGTGGCCACTGCCGGCTGGCCGTACCGCATGGCATACCGCACCTCGACCTGGTGGCCCTGATCCTGGAGAGCCGATTGCAGCGCACGGGCCTGGCGCTCGGTCCAGACCTTGAGGGGTGACCCCCCGGGCGTCCAGATGCTGGCGTATTTGGCGGCCGATTTGGCCGGGCGCACCCTCAGGATGATGCCGTGCAGGATCAACCACCAGATGGGTTTGGGTATTTCAACCACCCGGTGGTCACCCAAAAACTGCGCCAGGTACCTGCGCAAGGCAGACGCGGTGGGGGCTTCCGGGGTGCCCAGGTTGCACAAAACCACGCCCACGCGGGGGGCTTGTCCATGGGTAAAAGGGGGTTCAGGTAAAAAGGCCATGCGTTATTCTCGCTGACCTATGTTGAACCCTTCACACATCCGGGCCATCACCCTCGACCTTGACGACACCTTGTGGCCCATTTGGCCCACCATTGAGCGGGCCGAGCGTGTTTTGCAAAGTTGGTTGAGCCCCCACGCCCCCCAGACCGCTTTGCTGTTGGCCGATACCCAAGCCCGTCTGCGCCTGCGGGCCCAGGCGTTGGAGCGTTGTGCCCACGTGGCACACGATTTGGGCGCCATCCGCTTGGAGTTGATTCGCTTGGCCTTGGCGGAAGCCGGCGAGGACGAGGGTTGGGCCGAACCTGCATACGCGGAATTTTTGGAGGCCAGACACCAGGTCCATTTGTACGCCGATGCGGTGCCAGGCTTGAGCACCCTGGCCCGCCATTTTCCCCTGGTGGCGTTGACCAATGGCAACGCGGATTTGCACAAAACGGGCGTCGCGGCCCATTTTGTGGCGGGGGTGACTGCCCAACAAGCCGGTGTGGCCAAACCCGATCCCCGGATATTTGAGCGGGCGGCTGAGCTGGCCGGTGTGCCCCCTCACCAGGTTTTGCATGTGGGCGACGACCCCGCTTTGGACGTGGTGGGTGCCTGGGGTGCAGGGATGCAGGCCGTCTGGGTGAACCGCCATGCCCATGTGTGGTCACACCACCCACAGGTACCCGTGCAAGTGCCCGATTTGCGGGCGTTGTGTGCGCTGCTAGGGTTGGACTGAACGCCAGGCCTCCCAGTGGTCGGCCATGGCCAAGCCGCTGCGGACAGCACCTTCCAAGGTGGCTGGGTAGGGCCCTGCCAAGGCGTCACCAGCGGCCCACAGGCCGGGGGCGATGGTTGGACCGGGTCTCACCAAGCCGGGCGTGGCGGCGAACGTGGCGCGTTTTTCGAACACGGTCGCCACCAAGGTGGGGGGGGCGTGGGGCAGGGTTCGTGCAGCTTGTGCCAGCACCAGCCGTTCCAGTGTGGCGCGGTCTTGCTGTGGGGCGCTCACCACCCAGGCCAACCAACCAGCCGGACCCCCCAGTTGCCCGCGGTTGAACACAAACTGGGCCGGGTCTGTGGGGCTGTGGGGCAGGGCCATTAAAGGTGGGCTCACAGGCCAGACGAAAGGTGGGTCGTGCCGCGTGTACACCGTGGCCAGGTCCTCGTGCACAGGTTGTCGGGCCTCACTCACCCACCGGTGCGCTGTGGGGTGGGTCAGGACCGCACCCTCCACCAACCGAGCGCTCACCACCAGCGGGCAGGCCAGCACCACCCCGTCGAACGCGGTGTGACCCCGGTGTGTGTGGACCCGCCAGCGCCCCTCAACCGCCTCCAAACGCCGCACGGCCTGGCCCGGTTGCAGCGACACCCCACGCCGGCCCAGCCAGTCGCAGGCGGGCTCCGGAAACAGTTGTCCCAAGGGAACTTGGGGCACCAGCAGGTCAGACGCTTTGTAAGGGCCTGTTGTCGGGGCAAACAGGGCATCTTGCAGAACCCTCAAAAACACCTGTCCGCAAGCGCGGTCCATCGGGGTGTTGAGGGCGGAGACACACAAGGGGTCTAACAGGGTGCGGGTGACCACCTCGGGCACACCCTCGCACAACCCAGCCACAGTGGTGCCCGGCGGGCAAGTGAATTGGGCCCGCTGCCACCGGCTGGCCACTTGCAAAAAACGCAACCTCTCGGCCCAGGACCATGACCGGTTGGACAAGGTCGCTGCCAACGTGTCCCAGGGGGCTGGCCACCGTTGTGCCCAGTGGGGTATGCACCAGCCCGAACCATCTGGGTAGGCCATGTGCAAGGGCACGCGCCGCAGCACCGTGGTCGGGTCCACACCAACTTCCCGCATCAAAGCCAAGGTCTGTGTGTACGCGCCAATCATGATGTGTTGGCCGTTGTCCAGCGACACCCCTGGGGTTTGGGGCAGGTGCACCGTGCGGGCCCGCCCACCCCAGTGCCGGGCCGCTTCCATGACCGTGACCCGCAGCCCCGCTTTGTGGGCGGCCACCGCAGCGGCCAAGCCGGCCCAACCACCCCCCACAACGGCAATGTGACGGGGGGTCACAGCCGGCCCAACGCTTGCACTTTCCAAGCCAGCCACAGCTTGCGCAAAGGTGTCAAAGCCACCCGGTGTTCCAACACCGCCCCAGGCTCGTTGGCGATTTCGCGCAGCAGGGTGCGGTAGATGCTGGCCATCATCAGCCCGGGTTTTTGGGCACGGCGGTCGGCCGCAGGCAACAAAGCCAAGGCCTCTTCATAGGTGGCCAGGGCCCGTTCAACTTGAAAGCGCATCAAGGCCTCAAAACGCGCGCCAAAACCGGAGCCCTCCAAGCCCTTGCCCCGTTTGCTGATCTCGTGGGCTTTGACATCGAAGCGTTGTAACTCGTTGATGGGCAGGTAGATGCGGCCTCGGGTGGCGTCCTCACCCACATCGCGGATGATGTTGGTCAATTGAAAAGCCAGGCCCAGGCGGTGGGCGTAGGCGGTGGTGGCTGGATCGGATTGGCCAAAAATCCGGGCCGCCACTTCGCCCACCACACCTGCAACCTTGTGGCAATACACCTGCAGGTTGCCATAGTCGAGGTAACGGCTTTGGTGCAGGTCCATCTCACAACCGTCGATCACCTCCAGCAAATGACGAGCCTCCAGTTGGTAAACCGTGGCATGCGGCAACAGGGCCTGCATCACCGGGTGGCTGGGCTGGCCTGCAAAAGACCGTGCAACCTCGGTTCGCCACCACTGCAAGGTGGTGGCAGCCACGCCACTGTCTGGGGTGTCGTCGACCACATCATCTACTTCACGACAAAACGCGTAAAAGGCGGTGATCGCTGCGCGCCGCTCGGGAGGCAGAAAAAGAAAAGCGTAATAAAAACTGCTGCCAGAAGCAGCCGCTTTGTTTTGTACGTACTGTTGGGGCGTCATAAATGCGCGCAGGGTCAGGAGGGGTTGGCCAGAGGGGCGCGCCCCCCCATTGTCGCAGCCCGCCACAACAGCCGCGGCGTGTCGGCTCTTCGAAGGCGAGGGCGGTGGCTCCACGAGCGGAACCCCCCAGACGCGATGTGGTCCAGCACCTGCAGCCCCCCTTGAACCACCAACCGCAGCTCCCAGCCCAGGCGACCCGGCACCTGGTGAACCAAGGGTGCCCCGGCCCACATCAAGCGGCGGGCGGTGTCACAAAGCCCTGCCAACAGCGCCTGCGCAGCGGCCTCCTGGGCAGGTTCGGGTACCTCCCCCTTGGCCCAAGCGACCAAGGTGGCCCTCTCAAGGCCATGGGCTGCCAATCGGGCTTCCGGCAGGTAGTGGCGGTTGCGCCGCAGGTCCTGGCCCAGGTCTTGCCAAAAATTGACCAGTTGCAGCGCGGTGCAAATCTGGTCGCTCCGCACCAGGGCGGTTGGGTCGTTGATGCCATACAGGTGCAGCAACAAGCGGCCTATGGGGTTGGCCGACAAGGCGCAGTAGGCCAGCAAGGCTTCATCGTTGGCCGGGTGGGTTTGAGCGGCCGTGTGCCGAACATCTTGTTCAAAGGCGTCGAGCAGCGCGTGCAACAGCGGGCCGGGCAGTTGGTGCTCACGCACCTGTTGCGCCAAGGGCCCAAACACCCCGGTCCACGCCCCCGTGGGTTCGGGCTTGTCAGACAAAACCCGTTCCAGGGCTTGTCGGTAACGGCCCAATGCGGCCAAACGCGCCTCGGGTGGGTCGTCGCCTTCATCGGCCAAGTCGTCCGCGATGCGCGCGTAGCGGTACAAGGCCAAAATTGGGGGGCGCAAATGGGGTGGACAGAGCCACGAAGCGACAGGAAAATTTTCGTAATGGCCGGTGCCAGACATGTGTGGATGTTGCCACACCCCAAAGGGGTGGTCGGTGTCATTTTCAGGTATCATTCTTTTACTAACCAATCGGTCATTAATTTCGCTATGAAACACGCACGCTGGTGGCCCGCCGCTTTGGGGCTGATGGTCTTGTTGTCCGCCTGTTCCAAGCCCCAGCCCGCACCCGAGCCAACCCGGTCGGTGAAGCTGGTCCTGGCGGCGCCGGTGACGGGCGTAGCCGCTCGCACCTACGCGGGTGAGGTGAAAGCCCGCACCGAATCGCGACTGGGTTTCCGGGTGGCAGGTAAGCTGCTCCAGCGCTTGGTAGAGCCGGGTCAAACGGTCAAGTCCGGGCAGTTGTTGGCGGTGCTTGATGCCAGCGATTACCAGTTGGGTGTTGAAGCCGCTCAAGCACAGGTGGTTGCGGCACTAACCCAAAAAGACCAGGCCGACGCCGATTTGCGGCGGTTTGAAAGCCTGTTGGCCCAGGGGTTTATCAGTGCCGCCGAGGTTGAGCGCCGCCAGGCCACTGCCAAAGCAGCCAAGGCCACTTGGGACCAGGCCCGTGCCCAGGCCGCCGTGCAACGCAACCAGGCGGCATACACCCGTTTGGTGGCCGACACCGATGGGGTGGTGGTGGGTGTTGACGCAGAGCCAGGCCAGTTGGTGGCCTTGGGCGCTTCGGTGGTTCGCATCGCCCGCAACGGCCCCCGTGACGTGGTGTTCAACCTGCCCGAAGACCAACTCACCCAGGTTCGTGTGGGGCTGGCTGCCACCACCACCTTGTGGGCGGGTGCTACCGGAGCCCCTCTGGCAGGGGTGGTCCGCGAAATCGCCGCAGCGGCCGACCCACTCACCCGCACCTATGCGGTGAAAGTGGGCTTGAGTGCACCGGTATCCCCACCCTTGGGGGCAACCGCTACCGTGGCTTTGGCCCCCGGCCCCAGCGTGGTGGCCGCACAGGCAGCCGCTGTGAAAGTGCCCACAGGCGCCTTGTGGAAACAAGGCAGCAACAGCGCGGTCTGGGTGTTTGATGCAAGCTCGGGGCAGGTACAAGCACGCACGGTACAGGTGGCAGGTCTTGATGGCAACATGGCTGTGGTGTTGCAGGGGCTGCGGGCCGGCGAAGAGGTGGTGGCCGCCGGTGTGCATGTGTTGACCGAAGGCCAAAAAGTGGTGCGTTTTGACACCGCCGGGTCCCGCTGAAGCCGGTCGGAGCGTCACCATGAGCGACCACAACAACCGATCGCGTTTTAACCTGTCCGAATGGGCCCTGGACCACCAGCCCCTTACCCGCTACCTGATGGTGGTGTTGATGGTGCTGGGCTTCGCGGCGTACTTCCAACTCGGTCAAGACGAAGACCCCCCTTTCAACTTCAGGGCCATGGTGGTCAGGGCGTATTGGCCTGGTGCCAACGCCCAACAAATGGCCGAGCAGGTGGCC
>JBEBBB010000209.1:0-4213 GCA_041158605.1 Pseudomonadota bacterium | reverse complement strand
GACCTGGAAATCATCGCTACCCACGATTCACGTGGCCGACCCCATGGTTTTATGGCCATTCAATCCGACATCACCGCCCGGAAACACGCAGAACAGGCGCTCATCCGGGCCAACGATGCCTTGGAACGTCTGGGGGCTTTGGCCCGGATTGGTTTTTGGGAGTGGGATGTGGGCCGGCAAACCTTGGGTTGGTCGGCCACCACCCGCGCCATCTACGAGGTTGAATCCACTTTTGAACCCCAGTTGGAGACGGTGCTGGGGTTTTACAAAGCGGGCAACAGCCGCCACACCATGCAACAAGCCATCGACCGTGCCATCCGTGAACAACGGCCATGGGATGTGGAGTTGCCTGTGGAGACAGCCCGAGGCCGTACCATCTGGGTGCGCAATATCGGCTACCCTGTGATTGAAAACGGGCGGTGTGTGCGTCTCAGCGGTAGCGTCCAAGACATCGATGCCACACGCACCATGCAAATGGAGGTCAAGCGCTCCAACGCACTGCTGCAAAACCTGGTCGACAGCCTTCCTTTTGCGCTGATCGCCTTTGACAAAAACGAACGGCTGCTGCTCAGCAACGCCGCGTTGCCCGAGATGCTCGGCATGACCACCCCGGAACTGGGGCTGGGCGACAGAAACTTACCGGCCTTTTTGCAACTGACCAGTGCTTATTTGCAGTACCAGCCGGGTGAAATCACCTCGCTTCTGGAGCAAATCAGGGCGTGGATGCAGCAGCCCCGTGCCTACCGAACCGAGCGTTTGCGTGTGGACGGGCGCACGTTGTTGATCCGCCGCTCGGCTTTGTCGAATGGCGGTTTTGTCATCACCTACACCGATATCACCGAACTGAAGCATGCCGTCGAGTTGGCCAACGAGGCGGTGGAAAGCAAAGGGCGTTTTGTGGCCAATATGAGCCACGAAATCCGCACGCCTATGAACGCCATCTTGGGCATGCTGCAGTTGGTGATGGGGACGCCACTGTCAGCGCGGCAAACAGACTACCTGCGCAAAACCGAACGTGCGGCCCAGTCGCTTCTGGGCATCTTGAACGATGTGTTGGACTACTCCAAGGTCGAAGCGGGCAAGATGGCATTGGATTTGGACGTGTTTGCCGTGGACACGTTGTGGCAAGACGTGGGCACGGTGTTGTCAGGTGCCATGGGCGGCAAAGACCTGGAGCTGCTGTTTGACGCCGATCCTCGTCTACCACCTTTGTTGGTCGGCGACTTGATGCGGTTGAAACAGGTGTTGATCAACCTGGGCAGCAACGCCATCAAGTTCACCGAGCAAGGGGAGGTGCTGCTGCGGTTGGCTGTCAAGCGGCTCAGGCCAGACAGGGTGGTGGTGGTTTTTGAGGTCCACGATACCGGTATAGGCATGACGCCTGAGCAACAGGCTAGGGTGTTTGAAGGGTTCACCCAAGCAGAGTCGTCAACAGCCCGGCGGTTTGGCGGTACCGGGCTGGGGTTGGCCATCAGCCGGCACCTGGTGCAACTGATGGGGGGGGATATCCACCTGCACAGCGTCCCTGGTGAGGGCAGCACCTTTGGGTTTGAGCTGGACATGGCCCTACCCACGGTGGGTGTGCCCGACCCCTTGAACGCTGGGCACCCGCACCCTGCCCGGTCGGTTTTGGTGGTTGAGCCCAACATGGCGGCTCAACACGTCTTGGCCCATGCCTGCACCGGTTTGGGCTGGACGGTTCAAGTTTGCGACAACACAGAACAAGCGGATATGTGGTTGTCTGGCCTGTCCACCCCCGACGATGGGGCAGCGATCGACACGGTGTTGTTCGATGCCGACCGTTTGGATACCGATCCGCTGCTCTGGGTGTCGCGGCACAAACAAAAGGCAGACTCAAGGGGAGCACCGGTTTTTTGGTGGTTGGTTCGACCAGACTCCCGTTGGGGGCACGCCCATCCCTCGCCGGTTTTGGTCGACGCCTGGTTGTACAAGCCGGTGGTGGCAGCGGGGTTGTTGGCCGCTTGCAACCCTGCGCCTGCAGACAGCACCGCGGTACGGTTGCCACCCGCCCAGTTGCCTTTGCAAGGCCTGAGGCTTTTGTTGGCGGAGGACAACCCCATCAACCAAGAGGTGGCGCGCGAGTTGTTGACGCAACAGGGTGCGCAAGTGGATGTGGCACCCGATGGTCGGCAAGCGGTTGCGCGCCTGCAGGCTGCTCCCCAAGGGTATGACTTGGTCCTGATGGACATGCAAATGCCCCACATGGATGGCCTGGATGCCACCCGCGCGATCCGGCAGTTGGAGGGTTTTCAGTCGCTGCCCATTGTGGCCATGACCGCCAATGCCATGGAAACTGACAAGGCGGCTTGTGTGGCAGCAGGTATGGATGACCACATCGGAAAACCGTTTGTGTTGTCCGAGTTGGTGCAGATGATCTGCCGCTACACCAACCGACCCTCCACACCCCAGGCCATGGTTGTTGAACCTGCAGCGGTATCGGAGGCCGCTTGGGACAGGGTTGGTGCCGTACAGCGCCTAGGGGGCGACGCCGCTTTGTACCGCCGTGTGTTGACCCGGTTTGTCGCGGACGCCCCAGCCCAACTTCGGCAGGCGCGCTCGGTATCGAAGGTCGATCCGTCTGCTGCCGCCGCCCTGTTGCACACCCTCAAGGGGGGGGCTTTGACGGTTGGTGGCCAGGCCCTGGGGCGTTTGTTGGGTGAGGCCGAGCGAGCGATCCGGGGCGAGCAGCCCTGGGACACCACCGCCTGGGACCGTCTGGAAGCCGGGTTGTCTGACCATTTCCGACAGGCCCCCGACCTGGATGGGCCGCAGGACGGTACGGCCCCGTCCGCTACACCCAGTGCCGATTCCGCCGATTTGTGGCGGCGGTTTGTTCTAGCCCTGTCCACAGGTGACATGGAGGCTTTGGAGCTGTACGATGCGCTGGTGAATGGCGGCGGCGTGCCGTCTTCTGTTGCAGACACGCTCGCCGAGGCCATGGATGTGTGCGACTTGGAGCTGGCCTACCGCTGTGCACTGTCCGCCAACAACAAACCAGCAGGGGAGGCTGATGCCGTCTGATTTTGCAGGCTTGCCGCGGCGGCCTTGTGTGTTGCTGGTCGACGACCAGCCCATGCACCTGCAGGTGCTGCACCAAGCCTTGGCGGCCGATTGCCAGACCTTGGCCGCCACTGGGGGTGCGCAGGCGCTGGATGTGGCCCGGGAGCACCGCCCAGATTTGATCCTGCTGGACATTGAAATGCCGGGGATGGACGGTTTTTCAACGCTCAAAGCCTTGCGTGCCGACCCCGTGACCCGCGACATACCCGTGGTGTTTGTCACTGGCCACAACGACCCCGATACCGAGGTACAGGGCTTGAACAGTGGGGGCGTTGATTTTGTGTCCAAACCGGTGCACCCCACCGTTTTGCGTGCCCGTGTCTACAACCAGCTGCGCTTGAAGTTTTTTGCGGACATGTGGCGTGAGTGGGTGTTTGTGGATGGCCTGACCGGGGCATTCAACCGGCGCTACTTTGATGAGCACCTGCTGGTGGCCTTTGATCGAGCCCGTCGAAGCCACACGCCCCTGTCGGTGGTGATGGTCGATGTGGATGCTTTTAAAGCCTACAACGACCATTTTGGTCACCAAGCCGGTGACGATGTTCTGCGCCATGTGGTTCCCGCGCTCCGGTCTGGATTGCGCCGTCCAGGCGACGTGGTCACCCGTTACGGCGGTGAAGAGTTCGCGTGTCTTTTGCCTGACACAGATGCCAGTGCGGCTTTGCATGTGGGGGAGTTGTTGCGCGCGGCGGTGGAGCAGTTGCACATACCCCATGTACCCGGTGCACCTTTTGACGTGGTGACCATCAGTGTGGGCGTGGCCACTTGGGCGCCGGCCGATTGGGGTACCGCTTTGTCCTTGGTTGAACGGGCGGACCAGGCTTTGTACCAGGCCAAACGCCAGGGGCGCAACCAGGTGGTCGCTCTTTGATCGGTTAGGCCACCAAAGCGGGTGCTTGCATGGCCACGCACTGGTCCCACAGGGTTTGGGCTTGTTCAAGCCAATAGCTGCTGGTGCCAAACCAAGGGAAATGGATGGGGAAGGTGGGGTCATTCCAGCGCCGGGCCAGCCACGCGCTGTAGTGCAACAGGCGCAGGGTGCGCAAGGCTTCCACCAGCATCAGCTCGCGGCGGTCAAAGTCTCGGAATTGCTCGTAACCATCCAGCAAAGCGCCGAGTTGTTGCTGCTGTT
>JBEBBB010000208.1:0-2526 GCA_041158605.1 Pseudomonadota bacterium | reverse complement strand
TGTCCGAAGCTGTTAGGGAGCGGGTGCAACAAGCCATACGGGACAGCGGGTATGTTCCCAATCTGATTGCGGGTGCCCTGTCCTCGGGGCACAGCCGCTTGGTTGCGGCTTTGGTTCCCACCATTTCCACGTTGACCCTCCATCCCTTGTTGCAGGCCCTGGGCGATACGCTAGAAGCCCATGGGTACCAGATGTTGCTGGGGCAAGTTGGTTACGACGACGCGCGCCTGGATGCGGTCTTGGAAACCTTTTTGGGCCGGAGGCCAGCGGCCATGGTGTTCACCGGTCTTTTGGCCTCCGAGACCTGGCGCCAGCGGTTGCGCGCCAGCGGCATTGCCGTGGTGGAAACGTGGGACTTCACGGCCGATCCGGTGGACATGTTGGTGGGCTTTTCAAACGAGAACATGGCGCAAGCCGTGGCCCGTTACCTGCACGAGCGGGGACGGCGCCACCTGGCCTTGTTGAGTGCCGACGATGCCCGTGCACGGCGCCGCATGCAAGGGTTTGTGGCTGCGGCACAAGCGATTGGTCTGCCCCCGCCCAAGGTCTTTGTCGTCAAACCACCAGCCACTGTGCGCAACGGGCGCGAGGGCTTGGCGGGGTTGCTGGCTGAAGGCGAACCGGTCGACGGCATTTTTTGCAGCTCCGACCTGCTGGCCCTGGGTGTTTTGATCGAGGCCCAGCAGCGCGGTTTGTGCATTCCCCAAGACCTGGCTGTTGTGGGCACTGGTGACTTGCCTTTTGCCCCCGACCTGGTACCTGCGTTGACCTCCGTGCACCTGGACGCATCCGCCATAGGCCGGCAGGCCGCACAACACATCATCGCGCGCATCGAGGGCACCTCCACCGAACCGGTGGCGATCGACGTCGGGTTTTCTATCGTCACCCGAGACACCACCTGATCAGGGTAAACCCCATTTAAAGTGCCGTGACATTTCCAAATGGTACCGGTACCATTTGGGTTCATCAACGGAGACTGAGCATGCTCACACAACACCGCCGCGGTTTTTTGGCTTCTCTGGCTGCGGGGCTTGGCGCCTTGCCCCATGCCACTTGGGCGCAAGCCCCTTGGCCCAACCGGCCCATCAAACTGATCGTGCCAGCGGCGGCAGGTGGCGCCTCTGACCGCTTGGGCCGGATGTTGATACCCGAGCTGGTCAAATCGCTGGGCCAGCCGGTGGTGGTGGACAACCGCGCAGGCGGTGGTGGGTCTTTGGGCACCGGGGTGGCTGTCGGGGCTGCGGCAGATGGCTACACGTTACTGATCAGCGGCGTCTTTAATGCCATCAACGCGGGCCTGCAAAAGTTGCCCTATGACTTCACGACAGACTTTGTGCACGTGGCCCAGCTGGCGTACGGCCCCAACGTGTTGGTGGCGCGGCCAGATTTCCCGGTGGACAACGTGGCGCAATTGGTGGCACGCGCCAAGACAGGCCCGGGGACAATCAACTACGCCAGTGGTGGCGTCGGCACCTCAGGGCACTTGTCCATGGAAATTTTCCAACGGGCAGCGGGTGTGCAACTGACACACGTGGCCTACCGGGGTGGCGCATTGGCCATGCAAGACCTGTTGGCAGGCGTGGTTCCCTTGTTGATGACCAACCAAGACGCGGCACTGCCCCACATCAAAGCTGGCAAGCTCAAGGCCCTGGCCATCACAAGTGCCCAGCGCAACCCCGCCTACCCCCAAACACAGACCTTTGCGGAGGCTGGTTACAGCGATGTGCTGGTCACCTCTTGGGCCGGGCTGGCCGCACCCAAAGGCACCCCTGCCGCTGTGATCGACCGGTTGCGCAGCGGTGTGCTGGCCGCGTTGCAGCGCCCTGATGTGCGCCAACCTCTAGAAGCCGATGGCTGGGTGGTCGCCACCATGAAACCCAGCGAGTTTGAAGAATTTGTGCGCAGCGAAACCACGCGCATGACACGGATCATCCGAGACGCGCAGATCAAGGTTGAGTAGTTCAGATGCTGAAACCTGTTGTAGCAGCCGATGCACGGGTATCGGTGGGCCCGCTGTGCCTGACCAGCGGAGCGGTGTTGCCCGACGTGACGGTGGCTTTCGCAAGTTATGGCCGCTTGGACCCAGATGGACGCAACGCCATCTTGGTCACCCACGGTTACACGGCCAGCCACCACATGCTTGCGCATGGTGATGGTGTGGCTGAGGGGTCGTGGGCTCCGCTGATCGGCCCAGGCAAGCCTTTGGACACCGACCGCTACTTGGTGGTGTGTTCAAACATGTTGGGGTCCAGTTATGGCACAACCGGGCCGGCCAGTACAGACCCGCTCACAGGCCGGCCCTATGGTTTGAGCTTTCCAGAGATCGATTTTGCGGACATCGTCGAAGTGCAGCGGCGTTTGTTGGTTCACTTGGGGGTCAAACATTTGCGGGCCGTGGTCGGCCCTTCTTATGGGGGGTTTCAGGCCTTGCAATGGGCGCTGGACCACCCCAGTTGGGTGGACGCCATTGGTGTGGTGTTGTCAGGGCCTTATTTCCCGCGGACCGAACAAACCGACTTGGCCGCG
>JBEBBB010000207.1:0-4814 GCA_041158605.1 Pseudomonadota bacterium | reverse complement strand
AACCACCGTTCGCCCAGCGCTCAACGGCCACAGGGCCGCGGGTTGACCATCGATGGTGCTGACCACCCGCCCGTCTTTTTGCCACAAAGCCGGTGCAAAAAAGTCGGGGGTGCTGTGGTGGATATGGGTGCCCGTATCGGTTTGGGTTTCCCAGACCCAATGGGCCTGTTCGACAGCCAGCAGCCGTTTGACAGTGCCCTTGTCGTACACCCACACCGAACCTGCCGCCAGGGGCCTGGGGTGCGCTGGTGCCAGCTCAACAGGGGTGGGTGGGGGGGCCGTACCCCACAGGCTGTTGCTCAGGGGTGGTGTGGTGCAACCGACCAGCCAGACCGAGGTGGCCACCACCCAGATAGGCTGGATAGCGTCCCGCAAGGGCGATGGAATAAATGCGCGGGCCTGGCGTTGTGTCTGGTACATGGTGACTTCTATGCTAACGCTGCACAAGCTCTTGATCAAATACCCTGGACCGTCCCGCCAGGTGGCCCGGGCGGTGGCGTGGGCCCGTGGGCGCTGGGGCCAGCTGGGTTTGGCACGCCGTTTGATGCTGGTGTTTGTGGGCCTGGTGTTGGTGATGCAAGCGGTGGTTTATTGGGCGGTGCATGCGGCATTGACCGAACAAGGACAAGACCAACTGGGCCAGCAACTCCACACCAGCGAACGTGTGCTCCAAGCGCTGTTGAACCAAGAGGCCGAGCGTTTGCAGAGCAGCGTGTCCTTGCTGGCTGCCAACCACGGTTTCAGGGTGGCTTTGGCCCGGGGTGATGTCAAAGCCATGCAAACGGGTTTGGAATTGGAGGGCCGCCGCCTGGGCGCCCAGATCACGGCGGTGTTGAGCCCCGACTTGCGCCTGACCGTGACCCACCCCTTGGACGAGCTTTTTATGCTGTGGTTGCACGACAGCGCCTACCCCGGTATGCAGCGCCTGGAGCGCGGGAATGCGCGGCGTGATGCCGGTGTACCGGGTGCGGCGATGCTCGAGGCTGTGGCGGGTGTGGCCGCTCAAAACCGGCAACGCAACGTGGTGGCTTTGTTGGGGCCAGCTCCTTACCAGTTTGTGGTGGCGCCCGCTACGGACGCGGTCACCAACCGGGTGTTGGGCTGGGTGATGATGGGTTTTCCGCTTCGCCAGTCTTTGGTGGACGGTTTGCACGATCTGCTGCATGTGGAGGTGGCTGTGCTGGCCGAACCCCAAGACGGGGTCGCTTCGGTGGTGTTGAGCACCCTGGGCGCAGCCCACAATGGGGTGCTGGCCCAGCATGCGGGCCAGGAAACCCAGCTGGTTTTGGGGGAGGACACCTACGCCGTCCACCCTTTGGTGTTGCCTGTCACGGGAGGGCAGATGCGCACCTTGTTGTTGCGGTCTGTAACCGAAGCCTATGCACCTTTTAGCCGTTTGCAGGCCTGGATGGCGGGTATTGGTGTGTTGGGTTTGGGCGGGTTTGTGTGGGCCACTGCCCACAGCGCCCGCCGCATCACCCAACCGCTGCGTGCGTTGCACAGTGCTGCGCAAGCGTTGGAACGGGGTGCTTTTGACCGCCCTTTGCCGCCCGTTACCGGGCACGACGAGGTGGCAGAGCTCACCCGGGGGTTTGATGCGATGCGCCTGGGTTTGGCCAACCAACAAGCCGAAATTCGCCGCTTGGCGCACAGGGACCGGTTAACGGGTTTGCCCAACCGGCAGCGGTTTGTGGAGGCTTTGGAGCACGCCATCCAACAGGCGCAAGGCACAGAGCAAACCTTGGTGGTGGCCACGTTGAACCTGAACCGGTTCAAACACGTGAATGCCGTCATGGGGTATGGGTTTGGTGACCAGTTGCTCAAAGCCGTGGGCGCCCGGTTGGCGCAAGGTTTGCAACAACCCCCTCAGCTGTTGGCGCGTTTGGGGGGCGATGAGTTTGGTTTGATGCTCCCAGGTGTGGGGGCCGCAGATGGCGAAAAGCTGGTGGCGGGGCTGATTGAGGTGTTGGGTCAAGGCATCACCTTGAACGGGCAGCCTGTGGATGTGCGGGTCGGTGCCGGGTGGGCTATCTACCCACAAGACGCAGACTCGGCAGACACCTTGGTGAACCGGTCGGAGATGGCCATGCGTTGGGCCAAAAACCGCCTGCTCGGTGTGCTGCGTTATGCACCTGGGCACGACACCGCAGGCCCAGAGACCCTGACCTTGTTGGGTGATTTGCGCGATGGCATGCGGCGGGGTGAGTTGCGTTTGTACCTTCAGCCCAAGTGGTCATTGGACTCCGGGCGCCCCGAGGCCGCCGAGGCCCTGGTCCGCTGGCAACACCCAGTGCATGGGCTGTTGCCGCCATCCCGCTTTATTCCTTTTGCCGAACAAACCGGGTTTGTGTGTGAGATCACCCGGTGGGTGTTGGATGCCGCTGTGGCGGCCTGTGCCGGTTGGCAATCCGAATGCCCGGGTTGTTCGGTGGCGGTGAACGTGTCGGCCCGGGACTTGCAATCCGTCGGGTTTGTGGAACACGTGCGCTCCACCTTGCAGCGCCACAACCTGCCAGCTCGCCAGCTGGAGTTGGAAATCACCGAAAGTGCGATCATGGAAGACACCGAGGGTGCCTTGGCGGCGTTGAACAGCCTGTCTGCAACCGGCGTGGGGTTGAGCATAGACGACTACGGCACCGGGTATTCGTCTTTGTCTTACGTGCGGCGACTGCCGGTGCAAACGCTCAAGATCGATCAGGCCTTTGTGCGCGAATTGTTGATCAACAACAGCGACCGCGTGATCGTGCAGTCGACCATAGACCTGGCCCACAACCTGGGGTTGGATGTTGTCGCTGAGGGAGTGGAGTGTGGCAAGACACTGGACCTCTTGGGGCGGATGGGGTGCGATGTGGTTCAGGGTTACCATATCAGCCGACCCATGCCAGCCGACGCTTTTGTGGCGTGGTGCCACAGCTTGTCGGCTGAAACCGATGGGGTTTTGACCTGAACCCATGCCCGCACCTGCACCCGCACCCGCACCCGTTACCACCGTTGCTCAACCCCTTACCGACAGGTTCATAGACGCCCTTTGGCTGGAAGAGGGGTTGTCCAGCAACACCTTGGATGCCTACCGGCGCGACTTGCAGCAGCTGTGGGTGTGGGTGCAGGCCCAGCCGGACGCCCCTTCAGGCCTGGAGCACACCACCGAGGTGCAATTGCAAGGCTATTTTGTGGCACGCCATGCCCAGACCCGGGCCACCACCGCCAACCGCCGACTGACCGTGTTCAAGCGGTTTTTCCGCTGGGCCCTGCGCGAAAACCTGGTCACGGCAGACCCGACGCTGCGCTTGTTGGCGGCCAGGCAACCCCTGCGTGTGCCCAAATCACTCAGCGAAACCCTGGTGGAGCGCTTGCTGCAAGCCCCTGATACCCAACAGCCCCTGGGGTTGCGCGACAGGGCCATGCTGGAGCTGATGTACGCCAGCGGCTTGCGCGTGAGCGAGTTGGTGGGTTTGCGGGTTTTTGAGCTCAGTGTCGTCGACCAGGTGTTGCGGGTCACTGGCAAGGGCAACAAGGAGCGTTTGGTGCCCTTTGGTGACGAGGCTTTGGTATGGTTGCAGCGTTACCTGCAAGACGCCAGGCCGGTGATTTTGGGCGGGCAGTTGACCGAGGACTTGTTTGTCACCGCCCGAGGTGCGGGCATGACCCGTGTGATGTTTTGGGTGTTGGTCAAAAAACACGCGCTGCAGGCCGGTATCACCGCACCCTTGTCACCTCATACCTTGAGACATGCGTTCGCGACCCACCTGTTGAACCACGGTGCCGATCTGCGGGCTGTGCAGATGTTGCTGGGGCATGCGGACATTTCCACCACCACCATTTACACCCACGTTGCCCGTGAACGGCTGAAACAACTGCACGCCCGCCACCACCCCCGAGGGGCTTGAGCAGCCCTCAGGCGCCCAGCAGGTAGTCGATTTCTGTTGTGGTGAAACCCGCCTTGCGCCGGGCCTCGGTGTTGAACGGGGGTTTGAGCCGGGGGGCTTGGTGGCGTAGGGCCAAGGTGGCGTAGTGCGCCACCGGGTCCAGGCCTCGCTGTTCGCACGACCAGCGGTACCAATGGTTCCCTATAGCCACATGGCCCACCTCGTCCCGCAAAATCGTGTCCAGCAAAGTGACCGCTTGCAGCGCATCGGGGGTGTTCACCTTGCGCAATTTGGCCTGGATCAGGGGGGTGGCATCCAGGCCACGGGCTTCCAATGTGCGGGGCACCAGTGCCATGCGCGCTACCACATCACCCGCGGTTTTGTCACACATGGACCACAACCCATCGTGGGCAACAAAGTCGCCATAGGACCAGGGGTGGCCGTTGTGGGGCATGGTGGCCAGGTGGTCCTGCAGCAATCCAAAATGAAAAGCCTCCTCGGCAGCCACCCGCAACCAATCCTGGTAAAAAGCCTCGGGCATGTGGGGGAAGCGCCAAACCGCGTCCAGCGCGAGATTGATGGCGTTGAACTCGATGTGGCAGATGGCGTGCACCAAGGCCGCCCGGCCCTCGACTGTAAAAGGCGAGCGCTGGGGTACCAGGGCTGGATCCACCAATTGGGGCAGCGTGGGCCTGCCGGGCCAACCCGTTGCTGGCGGGGTTGGTTGCGGGATGGCGGTTTGGGGGGCTAGGGGTATACAAGCAGCGTTGTCAAACAGCGCCTGCACCAGGGCGCGTTTGTGGGAGGGGTCGGGGCAGAGCAAGGCCTCCAATGCCCGGTGGCGAAGTTCCATCCGTACAATTGTAGGCATGAGCACCTACCAACTCGACGACAAATCCCCCCAAGTCCATCCCACCGCTTTTGTGGCCGACAGCGCCCAGGTGATAG
>JBEBBB010000206.1:0-3288 GCA_041158605.1 Pseudomonadota bacterium | reverse complement strand
TCGTCGATGGTGTAGCCCATCAGGTCCAAAAACACCTGGTTGGCTTCGAGGACTTGACCTTCGGGTGTGAAGTGGATGATGGCCTGCGTTTGCCCCAGGGATTCCAGCAGAGCCGATTGCAGCGTGGCCAAAGTGGCGTCGGAGTTGCTCAAGTGAACCTCGTTTTGTGTATGAAACCATACCGGAGACGGTATCCCCATCCCATTCTACGAAGATGATGTGGTTGGAATATGGGTGTTTGCACTCAAAAACCACACTATTTCTCAAGGATAGGTGTTGTCTTGTGCCATTGGGTTTGTAGCAGCTTCTGCTCCTGGGCGGCATCCAACCACTGCACTGCCGCGAACGGTGGATCGGATGTCGCGCCTTGTGCGGGTGCGTAGGTGCCTGAGGGGGCAGGCTTATTGGCCGCAGCTGTGGCCACCACGGACCAGTTGCCCTGGCTTTCGCGGCAAGCCCAGGTGTGGTGGGTGGTGCCAGCGGCTGTACCATGGGCTACCTCGCGGCAGTGGGTGCCACTGGGGGTTTGTACGGTGGCCACCACCTCCAGCGGACCTTCCGGACCTTGGATGGTCACCCCCGAGGCAACCGCGTTGAGTGCGGTGAGGACCACCGGGTTGAGTATGCCTTGCCCTTGTTGCGCCCAGGCATCAGGGGGCTGTTGCTGCAACAACCCTGGCACCTGTGCGAGCTGTACCCAGGCGACGGTGGCCACCGTGGCCGCCAAGGCCCAGCCGCCCGCAAACCACGGCCGCCGCCACACCGGGGGTGCAGGTTTGGGGGCTGGTAGGCTTGCGGCAGTGGGCTGTGGGCTCCACGGTGTGTTCCAAACACGGGCAATCAACCATGGCGGGACGGGTTCCATGTACTTGTCGCGCAGGGCTTGCCGCAGGCGCTCATCGGCCCATACCAGCTGGTCCAGGCGCGACCTGGTGCTGGGATCTGCAGACAGAGCGGTTTCCACTTGCTTGTAGTCGGTTTCGGTACCGAGTTGGCCATCGAGGTAAGTGGACAGTTGTTCGTCTGTGGTGGTCATGTCAATGCTCCCCGTGGCCCAAACCATCGGCCAGTTTGCCGCGAGCCCTGGCCAACCGGCTCATGACCGTGCCTATGGGTACACCCAAGGTGTCGGCCGCCGCCTTGTACGAAAGGCCTTCTACGCTGACCAACAGCAACACCACCCTTTGTTCCTCGGGCAGGGCGTCCAGCAAACGCTTGACCGCCCGCGCTTCGCTGCGGGATTCTAGGATCGAAACCCCATCGTCACCCACCAGCTGCTCCAGGTCGTCGCTCCATGCGTCTGTTTTCTGGCGGGTGCGTGCTCTGTGGTCGTCCAGCCAGGTGTTTTGCAGGATCCTGAACATCCAGCTGGCCAGGGCTGTGCCAGGGGTGTAGCTGGCCCAAGACTCCAGTGCTTTGACACAACCGGTTTGGACCAGGTCGTCGGCCATGTGGTGATCGCCGGTCAGGCCATAAGCAAACCGGCGCAGTCGGGGCAACAAACTCACGATTTCGGCTCTGGGGTCGTTGGACATGGGTAGGGTCTGCGGGTACAACGCGTGCGGTGCCCCATTATTCCCGTTACAGTCCGCACATGTTCGAGCACCTCTGTCACCCGAACCGCATACCCCCGACCCATGCCAGGGTGTGGAGGCTGTGCCGCCGCTGGTGGGTGGCCTTGGTTTGCGGGTTGGCTCTGTCTGGTCTGGTTTGGAACGCCTGGGCGGACGACAGCGACGATGGGGGCAGCGCCCCGGGGGCCGACAGTGCGGGCGCTGGTGCCGGTGGCGCGGCTGCGGACGCCGCAGGCGGGGGTGATGGAGGCACAGGGCCCGGGGAGGTGACAGGAGCTTGGTTTTACCGACCCACATGGCCGCTTGAACAGTTTGTGCCCGATGGTTTGGTGGCAATCAACCCTAGCCCCGCCGCCTTGCGCACCGCCCGCACCCTGCTGGGGGCAGAGGTGGTCGAGACACACCTGTTGCCGGGTCTGGGTCTTCAACTGGTGCGTTTGCGCTTGTGGGGTGTGGATGCCGCCACGGCGCATGAAGAGCTGGCGCTTCGGCACCCGGGTGTGTTTGCCTTTTTGCACTTGTACAAAACCGCACAACGGGGAGCGGCATCAGCCGAAAGGTCTCAAACGGCTGAAACCGCCGGTTGCACGGGGCCTTTGTGCGGTGCGAAGGCGCAGCTGGGCTGGCCTGCTAGGAGCGAGGGTTGTGGGCGGCGGCAGAAAGTGGGCTTGGTCGACACCTGGGTGGACACCCAGGTGTCGGTTTTGGCACGGTCTGTGGTTCAGACCAAGGTGTTTCTTGAAGTCCAACAGACCCCAGCCCAAGATGGTCATGGTACAGCCGTGGCTGGCGTGCTTGTGGGCAAGGAGCTGGGCGGTTACCAGGGGCTGTTGCCCGAGGCAGGTTTGTGGGTGGGGGTGCCTTTTTACGCATTGCCGTCGGGCCAAAGTGCCGCCGATGTGCTGGGTGTGGTCAGGGCTATCGATTGGCTGGTACAAAATGGTGTCCGCGTGATTGGTATGCCTTTGGCCGGGCCTGCCAACCCGGTGTTGGCCAAGGCCGTCGAAGTGGCGCAGCGCCGTGGCATTTTGGTGGTGGCCGCAGCGGGTAACGGGGGGCGTTTGGCACCGCCGGCCCACCCTGCCGCTTTGACGGGGGTGTTGGCGGTCACGGCGATCAACCGCGACAACCAAGCCTACCGCCTGGCCAACCAAGGTGACTACATCGGTTACGCAATGCCGGGTGTGGATGTGCCCACGTGGGCCCCTGGTGGCCAGCTGCAAAACCGCACCGGTACCTCATACGCCGTACCGTTTATGGTGGCCGCTGTATCGCAGTCTCTGCACGAGCGGCGCCTGTCCGCAGTCCAATGGCAGATGGGTGTGGACGTACCCGTGCGGGACCTTGGTGTTACGGGGCGGGACCCGGTCTACGGTTGGGGGGTGCCGGGTCTGGACTGGCGGTGTCTTTAGGCGCATGCACCCGGGCCAACAGGCGGTCCAGGGCTTCTGGACTGGCGGCGGGGCCGGGGAGCGCGCCATACAACCAGCTGCCCCGTTGGCGGCCATTTTCAAACCAAACCACCCTGACGGCTTGGCCCAGTGCCGGGGCGTAGTCCCAGGTGATGCGTTCGGTGGGAACCGGCCAGCCGGCTGGCTGCGCTGAGCAGCGCACCGGCCAGCTGGGGTAGTCCCCAACGGGGGCGTACACCACTGTGGCTGCCTGCACTTCACACCGCCAGTTCAGCACCTGTTCGCGCGGGGTAGAGCCCCAC
>JBEBBB010000205.1:0-2829 GCA_041158605.1 Pseudomonadota bacterium | reverse complement strand
TCAAACCCGTGGGCATGTGGGCCACGATGCGGTTGGCCAACTCAAAAGACAGGGGGTGGCCAAACTGGAAGGCTGGGGAGTAGTCCAGGGTGGTCATCTGCCGAGCCACCGCCTGGGTGATGGCGTCTTGGCCATGGCCCAAACCCGTGGTCCACAACCCCGACAAACCATCAAACACCCGGTGCCCGTTCACGTCGGTGTAGTAGGCACCCTGGGCGCTGGCCATGAGGCGTGGGTGGGCCTTGAAGTCGCGGTTGCCGGTGTAAGGCATCCAATGGGCCGCCAACCAGTCGAGGTCGGTTCGGGGGCGGGTCTCGAGGTGCTGGCTGTCGGTCATGTCCATGGCGGCTGTCCTGTGGGATCGGTTGGCCATTGTGAAACGCCTTGAATACTTATATAAATGACAGCGTATCCACATTTGGTTGATTGTTCATGCAAGTAACGACGGCGTCCCCCCTGGGCGGGGTGGCCGATACCGATTTGCGGCTGTTGCGGGTGTTCAAGGCGGTGGTGGAGTGCGGCGGTATGGCTTCGGCCGAACTGGAGCTGAACACCGCGGTGTCCACCATCAGCCGCCACGTGAAAGACCTGGAAACGCGGCTCGGGTTGGTACTGTGCCGCCGCGGCCGGGCTGGGTTCGCCCTCACACCTGAAGGCGAACAGGTCTACGACGCGGCGCTGCGTTTGTTGGCGGCGACCGAAACCTTTCGGGGCCAGGTGCACGAGGTGCACCGCCGGCTCGGGGGCGATTTGCACGTGGCCCTGTTTGAAAAAACCGCCAGCAACCCCGAAGCCCACATCGCCGAAGCGGTGGCCAGGTTCCGGCGCATCGCGCCCGCAGCCACCCTGCACCTGCATGTGGGCACCATCGGCATGATCGAAAAAGGGGTGATCGATGGGCGTTACCACCTGGGCATCATTCCCGAACACCGGCGCTCCGACACCCTGCGTTACCAGCCGTTGTTTGGCGAAACCATGCAACTCTACGCAGGCCGTGGCCACCCTTGGTTCGACCCGGAGGCCCAGCCCGGTTGGGACGGGCTGCGGCGCGAGCGTTTGGCAGCCTTGGGTTACCACTCACCCAACATGGCCTTGGCGCACGAGCGGCGGCTGGAGCGATCGGCCACCGCGTCGGACCAAGAAGCGGTGGCGACCTTGGTTTTGTCAGGTGCTTTTGTGGGTTTTTTGCCCGACCACTACGCCGCAGGTTTTGTGGCAGCTGGGCGCGTGCGGGCCGTATCACCTGCGGTGTTGCACTACACCTGCCAGTTTTCAGCGATCACACGGCATTCGCCACGGCCTCTGCGCCTGGCCCAGGCGTTCTGGGACGCGCTGGTGACCGAGCACCCGGCGCGGCCGGCCCCCCAGACAACTGAACCGGGCTCCTGAGCCGCTCACTCCAGCTTGAGCTTTTGTTTGGTCACCACCTCTTTGTAGACCTCGTATTCGGCCTTGATTTGCTGGGCGAACTGGCTGGGGGTGTTGCCCACCACCAAAGAACCCGTGGCCTCGATGCGCTGGCGCACGGCGGGGTCTTGCAGGGCCTTCATGGTGGCCGCGTGGACCTTGTCGACCACCTCTTTGGGTGTGCCTTTGGGGCCCAACAGCCCGTAATAGGCCATGCGGTTCACGGGTTCTAGGCCCACATCCTTGAAGGTGGGCACGTCGGGCAAGGCGGGAAGCCGTTGCGGTGCAGCCACCACAATGGGTACCAAACGCCCCGCTTTGATAAAGGGCAAGGCAGAGGGCAGGTTGTCAAAAATGATGGGTACCTGGCCAGCCACCACATCGTTGAGCGCCGGCCCAGCACCCCGGTAAGGAATGTGCGTCACAAACACACCGGTCAGGCTCTTGAACAGCTCGGTCTGCAAGTGGCCGATCCCCCCGGTACACGACGACGCGTAAGAAAACTTGCCAGGCGATTTTTTCAGCAGAGCGACAAAAGACTTGTAATCTTTGGCCGGGAAACTGGGGTGTACCGCAATCACGTTGGGCGTGGCGGCGATGTTGATGATGGGCGTGAAATCGGCCACCGGGTCGTATTTGACCGCAGGGTTGATGGCCGGGTTGGACGCTGTGGTGGACACGGTAGCCACACCCAACACATAGCCATCGGGTGGCAAACGCACAAATTCGTTGGATGCCACCACACCACCACCACCGGCCTTGTTTTCCACCACCACCGGTTGACCAAAGGTCTGGCTCAGGGGTTCGGACATGACCCGGGCCACGATGTCGGTGGTGCCACCTGGCGCAAAGGGCACCTGCAATTTGATGGGTTTGCTGGGGTAGGCCTGGGCGTGTGCGGCCATGCCGGTCAGTGCCAACAGGGCGCCAGCCCCCCAAAAACCGATGTCGCGGCGTTGAAACATGTGCAGGTCTCCTAGCGGGTATTGATCAAACCCACACCATACACGAACACGCGCCCGTCGCACCGGCGTGCACCTGAAGGCACCATAAAAAAACGCCCTCTGGTGCGTGGCAACAGAGGGCGCTGTGTATGGAGCGGGATAAGAGGCTCGAACTCTCGACCTATACCTTGGCAAGGTATCGCTCTACCAACTGAGCTAATCCCGCATAGGCTTGATTGTACAAGCCTTTAACCTGGAGGCGCGGGCCGGAGTCGAACCGACCTACACGGATTTGCAATCCGGTGCATAACCGCTTTGCTACCGCGCCACTTGATTGGGTGCCAGCTTGGTTTTTGCTGGCTAGATGCCAGCTTTGTGGGCTGACATCAAAACATGGAGCGGGATAAGAGACTCGAACTCTCGACCTATACCTTGGCAAGGTATCGCTCTACCAACTGAGCTAATCCCGCAAAATTTG
>JBEBBB010000204.1:0-5595 GCA_041158605.1 Pseudomonadota bacterium | reverse complement strand
TCACACAAGGCCGGCACAAAAAAATCCAAGCCAATCTCCCCCACAGCCACCAAACGGGGGTCGTGGATGTGGTGCAGCAACGCCTGCTCCAGCCGCAACAGATCGGCATCGGTCGCTTGTGGCACACAAAGGGGGTGTATGCCCAAGGCGTAGGCGTCCCCGGTCTGGTGGGCCAACAACCGGACCGCGTCAAATTGGTCGGCCGATACCGCGGGAATCACACAACAAGCCACCCCCCGATCCCTGGCCTGCTCTCGCAGCGGCCAGCCAGGTGCCCAGCCACCGGGTGGTAGCAGTGCATCGAGGTGGCAATGGGTGTCTATCCACATGGTTGGGGCCGGTTGGGCGGGCATTCAATTATCCCGTTTGTCCGCTGGGTAAGCCACGGGCGCAGTAAACTGGCAGCAACGCCCCTTGAAAGCCCCCTTTTGAGCCTCAAGACACGCTTTTTACTCATAGCCACTGGTCTGCTGGTGGTGGCCTCGTTCAGCGTCTGGCTGGTATCGGGCTTGGTGGCTCAGCAGGTGATCGAACAATGGGGTACGCGGGTGGCCCGGGTCCAGGTGCGTTACGACAGTGCCCGGCTGCTGCGGCCCCTTGAGCGGGAAATCGCCCTGGCCCGGCAAATGGCCAACTCCAGTGTGTTGCGGCGTTGGGCCCTCGCCCCCGAGGACCCTCGCCTCAAAACACAGGCGGTGGAGGAAATGGAGGCTTACCGCCGCAATTTCCAAGACAAAAGTTATTTTGTGGCGCTCAAAACCAACGGCGCTTACTACCACAACAACGCCCAAAACGAATTTGCAGGCAGGCAGCTGCGCTACAAACTCGACCCCAACAAACCCGACGACGCTTGGTTTTTTCGGTTGGTTGAAGAAGGGCGCGATTTCCACCTCAATGTGAACCCCGACCAGGTGTTAGGTGTCACCAAGTTGTGGATCGACGTTTTGCTGCGAGACGGCAACGAGATTTTGGGTGTGGTGGGCACAGGCATGGACCTGCAAACCTTCCTCAAGGAAGTGGTCGATATAGGCCAACCGGGCATCACTTCGATGTTTGTGGACTACAACGGGGCCATCCAGCTGTACCGGGACGAGCGGCTGATCGACTTCGCCACGCTGGTCAAACCCGAGGGACAAAAAAACACACTGGCGTTGTTGCTCAGCAACCCCGCTGACCAGCGCAGGATTGAAAGCACGATGGTGCGCCTGCGCGACCAAGGTACGGCACCGGGCGAGGTGGCCACCGATTTTGTGGAGGTGCACGGACACCGAAACCTGATCGGCGTGACGTACCTGCCCACCATGGGCTGGTACGAGGTCACCTTGATTGACTTGCATGTGCTGATGCCCGTGACACAGTTTGCCCCCGTGGCACTGGTGTTTGTGTTCTTCTTGTTGGCCTGCTTGTTGTTGTTTCTCAACGCCTTGCGCCGCGACGTGCTGCACCCCATGGGGGTGCTTGAACAGGCCATGATCCGGGTCAGGGATGGCGACCTCAGCCCCCAAAGCCTGCCCACCGCACCGGGCGAGGTGGGCAAGTTGGTGCGGCATTTTGAAGCCATGGCCACCGCCATACGCCAAAACCGGCAAGACTTGGAAGACAAAGTGCAACAACGCACCCAAGCCCTGGAACAACTGGCCCGCATAGACCCCTTGACCGGGCTGGAGAACCGCCGTGGCATGACCGAGGCCCTGGCCGTTGAAACCGAAAGGGCCAGACGCCAAGAGCAAGGTTACGGTTTGATTTGGCTGGACGTGGACGACTTCAAATCCATCAACGACAGGCATGGCCACGCCACAGGAGACCTGGCCCTCAAAGAAGTGGCTCGTCTTTTGCGGTCTAGCACCCGCCCCTATGACCATTTGGCCCGTTGGGGTGGTGATGAATTTTTGGTGATGCTGGCCCCCTGCGACAAGGAAACCTTGCGGCAAACCGCAGAGCGCATACGGCAGGCCGTGGCCTCGCAGGGGCAACACATCGGACCCCGCTTGACCGTGAGTGTGGGGGCGTGTCTGAGCCAGCCGGGCGAAGACTCCGAATGGGTGTTGCAAAAAGCCGATCAGGCCCTGTACAGGGCCAAAGCGGCCGGTCGCAACCAGGTGAGTTTGGCATGACCATGGGGGGTGGGTGGTCTCGGCGGCGGTGCCTGGAGGCGGCATTGTTGGCCCCCATGTCTGCCACCCTGAAAGCAGAGGGACCCACAAAGCCAACTGCACCCCCCGACCTGTTTTGGCAACTGGCCCGCCGTGGCGGTTGTTTGATGGTGATGCGGCACAGCCCAACCGTTCCCGGCCTGGGAGACCCGCCGGGTTGGACCCTCGCCGACTGCGCCACACAACGCAACCTCAGCGAGTCGGGCCGTGCCCAGGCCCGCCGGTTGGGTGAGCGCTTTCGCCAAGAGGGCGTTGTGTTGACCGAGGTCAGGTCCAGCGCGTGGTGCCGTTGCAAGGACACCGCGGACCTGGCTTTTGGGTCACACCAGGTGTGGCAGCCCCTGAACTCTTTTTTTGAAACACCCGACCATGGCCTCCGACAGGTCCGGGATATGAAAGCCGAATGGACCCGTTTGCGACCACCGGCCAATTGGATGTGGGTCACCCACCAAGTGAACATCACCGCCCTGACAGGCCAGGTGCCCTCCATGGGAGAGGTCTACCTGATCAACACCGACAGCACCACCCCGGGGCAGGTGCCCGTGTTGGCGCGCTGGCAGCCCTGAGGTCCCTTGCCCTAAGATGGGGGTTTTAACGCCCCAACCAGGAGACCCCCGTGAGCCGAGAAGTTGTCATCGTCAGCGCCGTTCGCACCGCCATAGGCACGTTTGGCGGCAGCCTCAAAGACATTCCCCCCACCGAACTGGGAACGCTGGTGGTCCGCGAGTCCTTGGCCCGGGCGCAAACCGCTGGATCGGACGTGGGCCATGTGGTGTTTGGTCATGTGGTGAACACCGAACCCAAAGACATGTACCTGTCCCGTGTGGCGGCCATCAACGGCGGTTGCACCGAGGGCACACCGGCCTTCAACGTGAACCGCCTGTGCGGCTCTGGCTTGCAGGCCATTGTGTCGGCAGCCCAGTCGGTGCTGTTGGGTGACACCGACATCGCCATCGGGGGGGGTGCCGAGTGCATGAGCCGCGCACCCTACGCCAGCCTGAACGCCCGTTGGGGCGCCCGCATGGGTGACACCAAAATGGTCGACATGATGGTGGGTGCCCTGCACGACCCCTTCCACACCATCCACATGGGTGTGACCGCCGAAAACATCGCCGCCAAATGGGGCATCACCCGGGAGGACCAAGACCAACTGGCGGTGGACAGCCACAACCGCGCTCAAAAAGCGACCGAAGCGGGTTATTTCAAAGACCAAATCGTGCCCGTGGTGCTGAAAAGCAAAAAAGGCGATGTGGCGTACGCCACCGATGAACATTTCCGGCCCAATGCCACCCTGGCTGACATGGCCAAGCTCAAACCCGTGTTCCTGAAAGAAAACGGCACAGTGACCGCCGGCAACGCCTCGGGCATCAACGACGCGGCCGCAGCGGTGGTTTTGATGGAAGCCCAAACCGCCAAGGCCCGTGGCCTGACCCCCATGGCCCGCCTGGTGGCCTATGCCCATGCGGGTGTAGACCCCAAGTACATGGGTATAGGCCCAGTGCCCGCCTCGCAGCTGGCGCTGAAAAAAGCCGGCCTCACGGTGCAAGACCTGGACGTGATTGAGGCGAACGAGGCGTTTGCAGCCCAGGCCTGCGCGGTCACCCGCGACTTGGGCCTGGACCCGGCCAAGGTCAACCCCAATGGTTCGGGCATCTCGCTGGGACACCCCATCGGCGCCACCGGTGCACTCATCACCGTGAAAGCACTTCACGAGTTGCAACGCATCCAAGGCCGTTACGCCCTGGTGACCATGTGCATTGGTGGCGGGCAAGGTATAGCCGCCATTTTTGAACGGGTTTAAAAGCGCCCAACGACCCGTCGGGTTTCAGGCGTCCTGAAACCCGCCTGCCCGGCAGGTCAAGACCAGGGTGTCGCGCCAACCGGTTTGGTCGGGGATGGCGGGCTGTATGGGGGTGGTTTCATGGATCACCCGGGCATCGTCCAGCAGCAGCAGCGACCAGGGCTGGGTTAGGGTAAACCGTTGCCCCTGTGGGCCATCTGCGGCAAACACCCGGCTCTCGCCGCCCTTGATGTGGTGGCGCCCCACCATAAAAACCGCCACCAAATCCACCCCATCGCGGTGGGCGCCTTCTGGTGTGGGGCGCCCGATGCCGTTGGTGGTGTCTATGCGGAACTGGTGGGCTTCCACAAACCACGGCTGGACACCGCGCAGGTCAGACGCCACTTGGCTGGTGCCGACCAGCAACTGCTGCCACGCTGGCGACGCAGACACGGCGGGGTCCACCGGTTCAAACCACCGCTCCATTCCCCCATGCAAGGCGTTGTAGGACAGCGGCTGCCAATGGGCCCTGTGGGGCACCTGCTGGACCTGTGTACCCGTCACCACATAAGAGCTGTGGCGGCGGCGGCGGTAACGGCCACCATCTTTCAAGTGCTTGTCGCTGGGCAGTTGCTCCCAACTCGGCTGCAACGCGGCCAGGTTGGCGAGCGACTGGCCGCACCAAAGCTCCACCGCAGCCGGTGCCAAGCAGGCGTGGCCATCGGCCTGCAAAGTGGGCAACAAGGCTGCCAGGGGCACCACGGGGGGCTCAAAATGCAAACTCATGGCGGCAGTTTAGCCCCTTCGCGGGTTATCCATGAGGCCGATTCATCAGCGTTTGGTTATCTTCAACGGGTCTCCGCCTGTCTTGCCATGACCACCGAACCTTTGCCCCAGCACCCCTCTCAACCCGCCATAGAACCCACGTCGGTGTTTAACCTGGCACTGGCCGACCTGCGGCCTCAAGATCCTTTTAGGTGGTTGGCAAGCGGTTGGCGCGACTACAAACGGTGCCCCAAGGTGGGTTTGTTTTACGGCTTTTGTTTTTTTGCCATGGGGCACGCCCTGTGGTTGGTGTTCCACACCGCCCCCGCCTACGTGCTGGCGCTGAGCGCCGGTTTTTTGCTGATGGGCCCGTTTTTGTGCCTGGGCATCTACGACGCCAGCCGGGCTTGTGAAATCGGGCAAAAACCCTCTTTAAAGGCCTCTCTGGTGTCTTGGCGCCCCAGCAAAGGCACCATGGCGATTTTTGCGGGCGTGTTGCTGATCCTGGAGATGTTGTGGGGCCGGGCCTCCTTGGTGGTGTTTGCGGTGACCTTCAACACCATGCCCTCTACCGAAAACCTGCTGGCCGAACTGCTGCGGGTTGAAAACATCGGCTTCCTGACCACTTACACCGTGGTGGGCGCGGTGTTTGCGGGTCTGATTTTCACCACCAGTGCAATCGCCATCCCCATGATCCTCGACCGCCAGGTGGATGCCATTTCCGCAGGGCTGACCAGCATCCGCGCTTGTTTGCAAAACCCAGGCGTGATGCTGCTGTGGGGAGCGCTTATCACGGCGTTGGTGGTATTGGCCATGCTGCCCGCCTTTTTGGGCCTGCTGGTGGTAGGGCCGGTGTTGGGCCATGCCACCTGGCACGCCTATCGACAGATAGTGCCG
>JBEBBB010000203.1:0-9211 GCA_041158605.1 Pseudomonadota bacterium | reverse complement strand
ACCCTGGTCCTGGCCACCACCACCAAGGCTGTGCAGCAATTGGCACAGGCTTTTGAAGCTTTGCAGCGCTCTGCTCTGGACCCCCGGGTACTGGCGCAAGGCACAGGCTCCAAAACCGAGCTGTTGAACCGGTTCAGGGCAGCGGAAACGGGTGACGGTGCGGTATTGGTCGCCACCAGTTCGTTTTGGGAAGGGGTTGATCTGCAGGGCGATGTGTTGCAGTTGCTGGTGATCGACAAACTGCCTTTCCCACCACCAGACGATCCTTGGGTCCAGGCCCGCTGGCAAGCGGACGAGGCGGCAGGCCTTCAACCGTTTCGGTCTTCGGTGTTACCCAGTGTGGCAGTTGCCTTGCGACAAGGCGTGGGCCGACTGATCCGCAGCGAAACCGACCGGGGCCTGTTGGTCATTGGGGACCGCCGTTTGGCACAGAAATCGTATGGGTCTTACCTGCGACGGGCTTTGCCGCCCATGACCGTGTTGCCCGATACCGACGCGGTTCACGCGTGGGTGGAGACCTTGATGCCAGCCGCTGGCGTGGTTACCACACCTTCCACCACGGATCTGTCTTGGTTTTAAAACCTTGCGACAGGTAGGCGCTGGTGGGGAAGTTTTTCTGCATCACCCGGCGGGCATCTTCGCTGAGGTCTTTCATGCCCAACGCTTCGTAGGACCGAACCAGGATGAACAAGGCCTCTTCCACGGCGGGCACTTGTTGGTAGTCGGTGACCGCGATCTGGGCGCGGCTGATGGCGGCCACGTAAGCGCCCCGGTTGTAGTAGTACCGTGCGACATGCACCTCGGATTGGGCCAAGGCGTTGACGATGTAAGTCATGCGTTGGCGGGCATCGGGGGCGTAGCGGGAATCGGGGAAACGCTCGGCCAGCTCTTTGAACGCTTCAAACGAGAGTTTGGCGGATTTTTGGTCGCGCTCTGACAGGTCTTGTTGCGACAAAAAGCCGAACAAGCCCAGGTTGTCGTTGAAGTTGACGATGCCTTTGAGGTACAGCGCGTAATCCAGGGCCGGGCTGGCGGGGTGGAGTTTCAAAAACCGGTCAACGGCAGCCACAGCCTGGGCGCGTTCGCCAGCTTTGTAGTGGCCGTAGGCTTTTTCCAGCTGCGCTTGTTGTGCCAGAGGCGTGCCAGCGGCGCGGCCCTCCAGCTTCTCAAACAAGGTGACCGCCTTGTCGAAGTTGCCGGCGTTGCGCTCGTCCATGGCCTCAGCGTACAGCCGGTTGGGGCTCCAGCCTGTGGTTTTGTCGGGTTCAGGGGTGGTGGAGCACCCCGCCAACAGGGCCACGCTGCAGGTAAGGGCCAGGCCTTGCAACCGCAGGGTTGCGGGCACAACGGATAATGGGCGTGAAGACATTGTGCGTGGACCTTTGCAGCGGGAATCAGCGAGTTGATCGAACCAATTATATCGGTGGGCCACCCTGGGCGCGTGGCCGCTACAGGGGAGGGAGCGGATGATTTCGACACCCCCGTGGAGACCCTGACACGGGTGGTGGGTGCCGATGGGCACGGTGAGCGGGTGGACCGTTTGTTGGCCTTGTGGGTGCCGGCCTTGTCGCGGGCGTATTTCCAGACCCTGATCGAATCGGGGGGGGTTCGGTTGAATGGTGCCGTTTTGGCCAAACCAGCCCGCAAGGTCAAAGTGGGTGAGCAATTGGTGGTGGAGCTGCGCCCCACCGCCCAGGCACAAGCCTTTGCACCCGAGGCCTTGGCGTTGGATGTGGTTCACGAAGACGCCGACCTGATGGTGCTCAACAAACCCGCGGGTTTGGTGGTGCACCCAGGCGCCGGACACTGGTCCGGTACCTTGCTCAACGGTTTGTTGGCCCACCACACGGGTGCCGCTGCTCTGCCGCGGGCAGGCATTGTGCACCGCCTCGACAAAGACACCAGTGGATTGATGGTGGTTGCCAAATCGGCGGTGGCCTACGATGCTTTGGTGCGGCAGATTGCCGAACGTTCTGTCAGCCGTGTGTATGTGGCGCTGGCCCACGGCGTGTGGCGGGGCCCTTCAGAGTTGGACGTGGAGCGCGCGGTGGGGCGTGACCCCCAGAACCGCTTGCGCATGGCCGCCCTGGCGCCTGGCGCACCCGGTGCCAAACCGGCAAAGACCACGCTGCGCCTGTTGTCTGGTGCCTCGGAAGCCGGTGGGTGTTGCTGGGTGGGGTGCAAGCTGCACACCGGGCGCACCCATCAAATCCGCGTGCACATGGCCAGCTTGGGCCATCCCCTGGTGGGCGACGCCACCTATGGCGGGCGCCCGCTTGCGGGCCTGGCCCGGCAGGGCTTGCACGCCCACCGCCTCGCTTTGGCCCACCCCGTGTCTGGACGCCCTTTGGGCTTTGAATGCCCGTGGCCTGCCGACATGGTCAAAGCCCTGGAAACCTTGGGACTCGATTACAATACCGCAGCGCTGTGGCCGTTGGCCAGCGGCTGACACGCCAACCCCGCCGGCGCTGCGGGGTCTCTTGTCCACCCGATCGTTGGTGGGCAATGTTTTCCCTTTCCGACTGCCGGACCCTCAACCATGAACACCGCGGATGCGCGTCGCATCCTTGAAACCGCCCTGATTTGTGCGCACGAGCCTTTGTCTCTGCGCGACATGGCCACGCTTTTTGACGGCGTGTTGTCGGCCGATACCCTGCGCGGCTTGTTGCAAGACTTGCAGCAGGCTTGGGTGGGGCGCGGCGTCGAACTGGTTTGTTTGGCCACCGGCTGGCGTTTCCAGAGCCGCCCTGAGTTGCGCCCTTTTTTGGACCGCCTGCACCCTGAAAAACCACCCAAATACACCCGTGCGACCCTGGAAACGCTTGCCATCATTGCCTACCGCCAACCCGTGACGCGTGGCGACATGGAAGACATCCGGGGTGTGACCATCAACTCCAGCCTGCTCAAACAGCTGGAGGACCGGGGTTGGGTGGAGGTCATTGGCCACCGCGAAACCGTTGGCCGGCCTGCCTTGTACGCCACCACCCGGCAGTTTTTGGACGACTTGGGTCTGCCCTCATTGGACGCGTTGCCTCCTTTGGAGGTGCCCGAACAGGCCACCGATGCGTTGGCAGCCTTGGACTTTGACGCCCCGACCCCGGCCGCAGACAGTCCCACGGCTCTGGCTGACCCTGTTGGTCCAGTGCCCGACTTGTTAGCAGATTCCCCCGCCAGCCCCGATGTGGGTTGGGCCCATGAACCCACCCCAGGCGCACCCCTATGAGCGACACCCCCCCGATCCCCGATGCCGCCGAAGCCCCTGAAGGGCTGGTTCACGCCAGTTTTGAAGACGTGGTCTCTGGCCAGTTTGACGCCGAGTTGGAGTCCGAAGAAAACCCAGGCTTGGGCAAACGGGTACTGACCCCCCAGTTGGACACACCCAAGTTGCACAAGGTGTTGGCCCAGGCGGGTTTGGGTTCGCGACTGGAAATGGAGCAGATGATTCTGGAAGGGCGCATCTCGGTCAACGGTGAGCCCGCCCACATAGGGCAGCGTGTGCAGTTTGGCGATACCGTGAAGGTCAATGGCAAACCCATCAAGGTGCGCATCGCCCCCCCGCCAGCCCGTGTTTTGGCTTACCACAAACCCGCCGGTGAGGTGGTCACCCACGACGACCCCCAAAACCGCCCCACGGTGTTCCGCCGCTTGCCCCGTTTGCACACCGGCAAGTGGCAATCGGTGGGCCGGCTGGACCTGAACACAGAAGGGCTGCTGCTGTTCACCAACTCCGGTGCTTTGGCCAACCAACTCATGCACCCCCGCTTTGGTTTGGAGCGCGAGTACGCGGTCCGGGTCCTGGGCGCATTGAGCAACGATGAAAAACAGCGTTTGCTGGATGGCGTGCAATTGGATGATGGCCCCGCACAGTTCCTCACCATTGAGGACGGGGGCGGTGATGGCGCCAACTGCTGGTACCGCGTCACCATCGCCGAAGGTCGCAACCGGGAGGTGCGCCGCCTCATGGAGTCGATTGGCCACGCGGTCAGCCGGCTGATCCGCATCCGGTATGGCGCGGTGGTCTTGCCCCGGGGTTTGCGCCGCGGCGTTTGGACCGAGTTGGATCCGCGCGACGTGGCCCGCTTGTCCGACAGCGTGGGCTTGGCCCGGCCCGAGCCCCAAGTGGGCGGTGGCCGTGGGCCCGGTGGCCCGGGCCGCCCGGCCGCCAAACGCCGGCCCACCCAGGGGCCGCGGCCCAGCTTGCCCCGAGCGCCTGATGCCCCCACGGGTGGGCGGCGTGGCGCCGAACGGGGTGCCGGTGCGGGCCAGCCCGACCCCATGAAAACCTCCTACGGCTACATCGGTGCCGATGCCCGTGTGCGCGGCTCTGGTGGACCGGCTGGGCGTGGCGGTCGTGGCGGTGGGCGCCAGCGTGGCCCGCGTTGATGAACCCAACCTTACAGGTTAGAATCAAAGGCTTTGCTTCTCTTTTCATCCACTTCGTTTTACCAGGTACCCCATGGCCATCGAACGCACCCTGTCCATCATCAAACCCGACGCCGTTGCCAAAAACGTGATCGGCCAGATCTACAGCCGCTTTGAAGCCGCTGGCCTGAAAATCGCCGCCGCCAAACTGGTGCACCTGTCCCGCGCCGAGGCCGAGCAGTTCTACGCTGTGCACAAGGCCCGTCCTTTCTTCAAAGACCTGGTGGATTTCATGGTCTCCGGCCCTGTCATGATCCAGGCCCTGGAAGGTGAAAACGCCATCGCCAAAAACCGCGACCTGATGGGCGCCACCGACCCCAAAAAGGCCGCTCCCGGCACCATCCGCGCCGACTTTGCCGACAGCATCGACGCCAACGCCGTGCACGGCTCCGACGCCCCTGAAACCGCCGCCGTGGAAGTTGCTTTCTTCTTCCCCGGCATGAACGTTTACAGCCGCTGACCATGTCATGACGGCCAATTTGCTCGATTTCGACCTCGAGGGGTTGGCCGCCTTTTGTGAGCGGCTCGGAGAGAAGCGCTTCCGGGCCGTCCAGCTGTTCCGTTGGATACACCAAAAAGGTGTGTCTCGCTTCGACGACATGACCGACCTGGCCCGCAGCCTGCGCGACAAGCTGCAGGGTGTGGCCGAGGTCCGGCCCTTGTCGGTGTTGTCCCGCCAAGAGTCCTCAGACGGCACGATCAAGTGGCTGTTTGATGTGGGCGGCGGCAACGCCGTTGAAACCGTTTTTATCCCCGAAGACGACCGTGGCACCTTGTGCGTGTCATCCCAGGCCGGTTGTGCGGTGGGTTGCCGTTTTTGCTCCACGGGTCACCAAGGGTTCAGCCGCAACCTGACCACAGGTGAAATCACCGCCCAGTTGTGGTTTGCCGAACACTTTCTGCGCAGCCGCTTCAACAGCTCAGAGCGCGTCATTTCCAACGTGGTCATGATGGGCATGGGTGAGCCGCTACAGAACTACAACGCTTTGGCGCCTGCCTTGCGGACCATGCTGGACGACCACGGCTACGGTTTGTCGCGCCGCCGGGTCACGGTGTCCACCTCGGGCGTGGTGCCCATGATCGAGCGCCTGGCCCAAGACTGCCCGGTGGCCTTGGCCGTGTCACTGCACGCCCCTGATGACACGCTGCGCGACCACTTGGTGCCCCTGAACCGCAAATACCCGATCGCCGAGTTGCTGGACGCCTGTGTGGCCTACCTGCCCAGCGCGCCCCGTGATTTTGTGACCTTCGAGTACTGCATGCTCGATGGTGTCAACGACCAACCCAACCACGCCGATGCCCTGATCGCGTGGTTCAAAGGCCACAGGGGCCGGGGTGTGCCTTGTAAGGTCAACCTCATCCCGTTCAACCCTTTCCCTGATTCGGGCCTCACCTGTTCGCCCAAAGCGGTGGTTCGTGCTTTTGCCGATCGCCTCAACGCAGCGGGTGTGGTCACCACCGTCCGCAAGACCCGCGGTGATGACATCGATGCCGCTTGTGGCCAGTTGGCGGGTGACGTCAAAGACCGCACCCAAGCCGCCGAGCGCTTGGCCCGCCAGCGCCAGGCCGCCCCCGAACAGGTGGTGCGTTGGCAACCCGCCTCATCCCACCCGTCAGCAACCCCGACTGGGGTCAAGGAGTCAACATGATGCGTTTGCGTGCGCTGGTCTGGTTCCTGCTGTTGAGCGGGTCCGTTGTGTTGTGGGGTTGCGCTGGTGGTGCAGGGCAGGGCGGTGCGCCAGGGGGCGGTGCCCCTTTGAACGCCTCCGGGCAGGACCTGGTGACGGCTTCCGACGAACCCGAGAACCGCGAACGCGCCCGCCTGCGCCTCGAGTTGGCCCGGGGGTATTTTGAACAAGGCCAGACCACCGTGGCACTGGACCAGGTGAAGCAGTCACTGGCCGCCGATCCCTTGTACGCGCCGGCCCTGAACCTGCGGGGGCTGATCTACGTGCGCCTGGGTGAGTATCGGTTGGCCGAGGCCAGTTTCCAGCAGGCCTTGCGCATCAACGCCCGCGATGGCGACACCCACCACAACCTGGGCTGGGCTTATTGCCAAGAGGGCCGGTATCCCGAAGCCACCCAGGCATTTGGTCGCGCTTTGCAGGTGCCTGGTTACACATCCGCTGGGCGGACTTGGTTGACGCAGGGCATTTGCCAGGCCCGCGGTGGGCAACGCGAGGCCGCCGAAAGCAGCCTCACCAAGGCTTACGAGCTGGAGCCGGGCAACCCCATCACCGCCTACAACCTGGCCACCCTCTTGCACCAGCGCGGACTGTCCGCCAAAGCCCAGTTTTACATCCGGCGTTTGAACAACTCCGAGCTGGCCAATGCCGAGTCCCTGTGGCTGGGGATCAAGGTGGAAAACCGCCTGGGCAACCGCGACGTGGTGCGCCAACTGGGCGATCAACTCAAAAGGCGTTACCCCCAGTCCAAAGAGTTGTCGTCTTACGAAAGAGGCGCCTACGATGAGTGACATCCCCTTGCCACACGCCGCCGAAACCGCCCCGCCCGTACAGGCGTCTGACGGTGCTCGGGTGCCCACGTTAAAACAGGCCCGGGAACAGGCCGGGTTGCATGTGGTGGCATTGGCGGCCATGTTAAAAGTGCCCGTTAACAAACTGGAGGCGTTGGAAGCGGGGCGGTACGCCGATTTGCCCGACATGACGTTTGCCAGGGCGCTGGCCAAAAGCGTGTGCCGCCAACTCAAAATCGATCCCGCACCGATACTGGCCGGGTTGCCACAAAGCACCCCAGTGGAATTGGGCCATCTGCCCAAGGCTTTGAACACATCTATGCCCCGCTTGCCTTCGGGTACCGCGCGGGCTGAGGGGCGGCACCTGCCTTGGCCGGCTGCGATCGCGACATTGTTGGTGGTTGTTGCCGGTGTGTTGTGGTGGGCACTGCCTGCCAGTGGTCCCGTTGCTGTGACCACGCCAGCGGTTTTGGAACCTGTGCCCACACCGGTTTACGCACCTGCACCTGCAACCGTCGCCCTTCCCGAGGCCGCTGCGACGGTTGCGCCAGCTGCGCCAACCGCTCCGACAGCCCCAACCGCTCCGCCTGCCCCCACGGAAAGTGGGGTGCCGGTGTTGCAACTGCACGCCACCCACACCGCCTGGGTCGAGGTGGTGGGTCGCTCGGGCCGCTTGTTGATCCAGCGCACCTTGCAGGCCGGCGAGACGGTCTCTTTTCAAGACGACGCCCCTTACGCCGTGGTCACTGGGCGTGCCGATGCCACCGAGGTGGTGGTGCGCGGGCAGGCTTTTGATTTGACCCCGGTGGTTCGCAACAACGTGGCCCGTTTTCAAGTCCAGTGAACCCATGAGCGATAACCGCGTTTTTTCCGCTGCAGGCCCTGTGCCTTTGCCTTTGCCCGGTCACCGCCACGCGTTGCAGGCCCGGGTGGCTTGGGGCGATCATGTGGTCACCATCGGTGGCGACGCGCCGGTGCGCATCCAGTCCATGACCAACACCGACACCACGGATGTGATCGGTACCGCCATCCAGGTCAAGGAGCTCGCCTTGGCGGGCTCCGAACTGGTGCGCATCACGGTCAACAACGATGAGGCTGCCAAGGCCGTGCCCGAGATCCGCGCCCAACTCGACCGCATGGGTGTCAACGTGCCCTTGGTGGGCGACTTCCACTACAACGGGCACAAGCTGCTCACCGACCATCCCGACATGGCGCAAGCCTTGTCCAAGTACCGCATCAACCCCGGCAATGTGGGGCGGGGTGACAAAAAGGACCGCCAGTTCGCCGCCATGGTGGAGGCCGCGGTGCGTTGGAACAAGGCCATCCGCATCGTTGTCAACTGGGGCAGCCTGGACCAAGACCTGCTGGCCCGCATGATGGACGACAACTCCCGGCGCGCCACCCCCTGGGATGTGCGCCAGGTCATGTACGAGGCCCTGATCACTTCGGCCATCGACTCGGCACAGCAAGCCCAAGCGCTGGGGCTGCCCGCGGGCCAGATCATTTTGTCGTGCAAGGTCAGCGGCGTGCAGGACCTGATCGCCGTGTACCAGGCCTTGCACCAGCGGTGCCGTTACGCCCTGCACCTGGGTCTGACCGAGGCCGGTATGGGCACCAAAGGCACGGTCGCGTCGGCGGCTGCGTTGTCGGTGTTGTTGCAGCAGGGCATAGGCGACACCATTCGGGTGTCGCTCACCCCGCAGCCCGGTGAGGCCCGCACCCAAGAGGTGGTGGTGGCATCGGAAATTTTGCAGGCCCTGGGCTTGCGCCATTTTGTGCCGAGCGTGACCGCTTGCCCAGGTTGTGGGCGAACCACCAGCACCGTGTTCCAAGAGCTGGCCAAACAAATCGACGATTACCTGCGCTCGTCCATGCCTTTGTGGCGGCAGCAGTACCCGGGCGTTGAAAGCCTGAAAGTTGCGGTCATGGGGTGCATCGTCAACGGCCCCGGTGAGAGCAAACACGCGGACATTGGCATCAGCCTGCCCGGCACCGGTGAGGCCCCGTCGGCCCCGGTTTACATAGATGGCGAAAAAAGCGTCACCTTGCGGGGTGAACACATCGCCACAGAGTTCCAACGCATCGTGGAACAGTACATCCAGCAACGTTACGGTGTGCGGGCCTGACCCGACACCTCAACACCAAGAGCCATGGCAGACAAACTCAGCGCCGTTAAGGGCATGAACGACATTTTTGCGCCCGAATCGGCGCATTGGGAATGGCTGGAAGGGCGCGTTCGCGCCTTGATGGTCCGTTACGCTTACCGCAACATCCGCACCCCTATCGTGGAGCCCACGGGCTTGTTCGTGCGTG
>JBEBBB010000202.1:0-3284 GCA_041158605.1 Pseudomonadota bacterium | reverse complement strand
CAGGCGCAGCGCATCACCGAGGTGCTGAAAGCCGAGGAAGAGCGCTTCTACGAGACCCTGGCCAACGGCATGGAAATCCTCGACGCTGCTTTGGCCGACGGTGCGAAGGTGTTGCCGGGCGACGTGGCCTTCAAGCTGCACGACACCTACGGCTTCCCGCTCGACCTGTCGGGCGACGTTTGCCGCGAGCGTGGCCTGACAGTGGACGAGGCCGGCTTTCACGCCGCCATGGAAGCGCAGAAGGCCAAAGGCCGCGCGGCCGGCAAGTTCAAGATGGACAAGGCGCTGGAGTACACCGGCGCCGGCAACACCTTCGTCGGCTACGAACAACTCGAAGCCCCCGCCAAGGTCGTGGCGCTGTACCTGGACGGCACGCCGGTGGCCGAACTCAAGGCCGGCCAGCAGGGCGTTGTGGTGCTGGACACCACGCCCTTCTACGCCGAGAGCGGCGGCCAAGTCGGTGACGAGGGCGCCATCACCAGCGGTGTCGCGACCTTTGCCGTCGGCGACACGCAGAAGATCAAGTCCGACGTGTTCGGCCACCACGGTGTGGTGGAGCAGGGCACGCTGGCTGTGGGCGACAGCGTCACCGCATCGGTGAACCTTGGGTTGCGCGCCGCGACCGTGCGCAACCACAGCGCCACCCACCTGATGCACAAAGCCCTGCGCGAGGTCCTGGGGGTGCACGTGCAACAAAAAGGGTCGCTGGTCAACGCCGACCGCACCCGCTTTGACTTCGCCCACAACGCCCCGGTCACCGATGCCGAGATCCGCCGCATCGAGGCCATCGTCAACGCCGAGGTGTTGGCCAACGCGCAGGCCCAGGCCCGTGTGATGGACATCGAGTCTGCCCAAAAGACCGGCGCGATGATGTTGTTTGGCGAAAAATACGGCGACACAGTGCGCGTGCTGGACATCGGCAGCAGCCGCGAGTTGTGCGGTGGCACCCACGTGCAGCGCACCGGTGACATCGGCCTGTTCAAGGTGGTGGCCGAAAGCGGCGTGGCCGCCGGGGTTCGCCGCATCGAGGCGGTCACGGGTGCCAACGCACTGGCCTACCTGCAGTCCCTGGAGGACACGGTGTCTGCCGCCGCAGGGGCCTTGCGCGCGCCCACGGCCGAACTGGGGCAGCGGATCGCCCAGACACTGGACCAGGTCAAGGCCCTTGAGAAAGAACTGGCCGCGTTGAAGGGCCAGCTGGCATCGGCCAAAGGCGACGAGTTGCTGGCCCAGGCGGTGGACGTGAACGGCCTCAAGCTGCTGGTGGCCCAGCTGCCGGGTGCCGATGCCAAGGCTTTGCGGGACACGATGGACAAGCTCAAAGACAAGCTGAAAACCGCGGTGGTGGTGTTGGCAGCCGTCGACGGTAGCAAGGTGCAAATCGCCGCTGGCGTGACGGCCGACCGCACGGCCAAGGTCAAAGCCGGTGAACTGGTGAATTTTGTCGCCCAGCAGGTGGGTGGCAAGGGTGGCGGCAAACCGGACATGGCCATGGCCGGTGGCACCGATGCGGCGGCGTTGCCCGCGGCCCTGGCCAGCGTCAACGCCTGGGTGGCCGAGCGGGCCTGAGTGTTCTGGCCTGGGCCTTGGAACGGCCCAGGTGCCGGCTTAAGGGGGTCTCGACCCACTGGTCAAACACGTGGGCGCTGGCCATGCTGCACAACCAGACGCCGACCATGGTGGCCCACGCGGCACCGGGTGTGTTGGGCAACCAGCGTTCAAACACCGTGTTGCCGACCAGCAGCCAGGCAAAGTGCAGCAAAAACAAACCGTAAGAGGTGCGGCTTAACCAAGCCACCACCGGTTTGAGGCGGTCTGGCCAGACCGGTTGCCAGCCACTGGCCAACACCAAGGCCACCACGGTGGCCAGGGCGATCCGCTCCCGAAAATCCACCCAAAGGGCCATGGCACTGGCACTTGCGATCACCAGACAGCCCCACCACACCAGGTGGCGCCTGGGGGGCTGCCCCCGTTGTTGCGCCACCCAAGCGCCCAAACCCAAGCCGTAGGCGCCCCAAAAGTACAAACCCCAACTGTCCCAATCGGGGTGGCGGTTGAAGACGAACAGCGATGCGGCCGTTAGCACCCCCACAGGCAGGGCCGCCCACCCCAACTGGCCCGTGCGTTGTGCGATCCCCAGGCACAAGGCCAGGCCAACGTACAGCTGAAAGTCTATGGCCACGTACCACACCCCGGTGGACAGGGCTTCTTGGTCCATCAGGTCGTGGATAAGCAAAGCGTGCGTGACCGCCTGCCACCAGGTCGGTGCATCGGGCACAAAGTCATGGTTCAGCCAAGCGCGCGCCCATAATGCTGCCAAGGCTGTCACCGCCAAGGCCACCAACAGCGGCACCGACAGGCGCAGGTAGCGCTGCCAGACCAGGTGCAACCACCCGCGCCCTGTGTCGGGCGGCCGCAGGCTCAGTTGCCGACAGGCCAGGTAACCCCCCACCACCAAAAAGACCTGGACCGCCATGCGGGCATAGCCGTACAACCATTCCATGGTCGCTGGCCATGCCGCACTGGCCGCTGCGGCCAAAGGGCCGTAGGCCGACAAGTGGTGCCACAAAATCAACTGGGCGGCCACCGCTTTGAGGGTGTCGACAGCCAGGTCGCGGTGTATCGGGGGCGTGCTCATGCGAGGGGCAGGGGGTTGAGTTGGCGCTGGCTGGTGAACCCACGCACCTCGCCCGTCACGGGGTCTTCAAAGGCCAAATGCTGTGCCAGCAATTGGAGGGGGTCGTCAAACCCGCCATCTTCTTCTGGACCGTGCCGCACCACCGGGTAAAACCGATCACCCCGCAAGGGCAGGCCCAGGCCGTTCATGTGCACCCGCAACTGGTGGCGTTTGCCGCTCACAGGGTTGAGCCGGTACAGGGCGTTGAGGCCCCGCCGCTCTAGCAGGTCCACCACGGTTTCGCTGTTGGGGGCCAAACCCTCTTCGGGGCGGGCTTCCCGCATGCGGTAGAAGGCTTGTTCGTCTTCCAGTATGTGGCTGCGCCGGGTGTGTGGCCAGGCCAAGTCCGAGCGCCAGGCGGCCACCGCATGGTAGGTTTTGTGGATGCGCCGGTCGCGGAACAGGGCTTGGTAAGCGTCCCGTTCTTGGGGGCGCACCGAGAACACCACCAAACCAGCGGTTTCTCGGTCTATGCGGTGCAGGGGGCTGAGGTCGGGCAGGTTCAGCCGCTGCTTGAGTCTGACCAACAACGACTCCCGGACATAACGGCCGCCCGGTGTGACCGGCAAAAAATGCGGTTTGTCGGCCACCACCAGGTGTGCGTCTT
>JBEBBB010000201.1:0-3774 GCA_041158605.1 Pseudomonadota bacterium | reverse complement strand
CCATCAAGACCGTGCCACCCAAGGCCAGCAAGGCCACATGCACGGTGGCTTGGATGCGGTGGTTGTCCAGGCCGGCCGGGCTGCGGGTCATGAAATACCAGTTGAGCTGTTTGGACCGTGTGACCGCCGCGTCGTAGTGCAGCCCCTCCAGATCCAAAGCCCCGTTGGCGGTGGCGTCGGGGCCAGCCTGTTGGAACAGGTGGGTGCTGGCCAGGTTGAGCACACCCACCCGGTCGGCGTTTTCGGTATCGACCAGCACCTCACCCCGCCGGTCCAACACCGATACCTTGTAATCGGTTCGGCTGGATACCAGGTACAGCGCGTCTAGCAGGTAGCTCAGGGGCACCTCGCCAATCAGGACCACAGGGCCCGAGGGTACGGCCACACTGACCGCCACTTTGCTGGTGACTGGGGACAGGTACTTGTCACTCCAGCCGGGCAAACCGCTTTCCCGGGCGCTGTTGTAAAACGGGTCGCGCGACAAGTCATTGCCCTGTATTTCGGTGGTCAAGCTGGGCGGCAGGGCAGGATCGAGTGCAACTTGGCTGACCCGCCCGTTGTTTTCGACCCGGTAAATGGCGTTAAAACCCCCCTGTCTGATCGCTTGGTCCATGGCCAGTTGGAGCACTTGCGGATCGGCCACCGCCAGCAGGGAGGACATCAACTCCAACTCTGCTTGCAAACGGCTCAAGGCCGCTTCGCTGCGGTGGGCCAGGTCGGCGGCCTCCAATGACAGGGTGGTGCGTGTTTCCTCGGTGATTTGAGGTGTGCGGAGCAGCACCACCACCAAGGCCACCACCAGGTAGCTCATGGATGTGATGGCGGTCAGCAAAACGACCAACCACCGGCGCAAGGGCCAGCGCGATCCCTTCATGGCACCCGGTTGAAGCGGCCGTTGCGCACCACCATCAGGTAGGCGCCCCGTTGGGTGTCGCCATTGGCATCAAACACCACCTGCTGTTGCAAACCAGCGTATGGGCCCAGGGTCAACAACGCCTGTTTCGTGCTCACACCCGGTGCCCGTTTGGTCAACGCGGTCAGGGCTGCCGTGGCCGCATCGTAGGCCAACACACTGCCGTACACCGGGTCCACACCAAACCGCTGGCGGTACAGGTTGGCGAACCGCAAATAGGTCGGCGAAGAATCTTCTTGGTCGAAGTTTTGCATGATCAACAACCCCTCCACCGCAGAACCACCCAGTGTGATCAGCTGGTCGCTGCCGGCCCATTCCGCCGCGATCAGCGGAATGCGGGTATCGACCTTGCGCGTTTGTTGGGCCAAACGGGCGGTGTCTACAGCGTTGCCTATGACCAACAAGCCTTGGGGTTGGCGCGACAAAAGGCGCCGGACCAACTCGGTGTGGTTGCTGGACTGTGAGTCAAAGGCCTCTACGGCCACCACCTTCCCACCCAGGGAGGTGTAAGCGTTTTCAAACTCGGTCAACCAGCTTTCCGAAAACGCCAAATTGTTCACATTCATGGCGGCCGCCACCCGGTGTATGCCACGCTGGTGCACGTGGCGGGCGTAGTTGCGGCCGTTGTCGCGGGTGGTCAGGTTGATGCGGAACAAAAGGTCGTCTTGGCCGTGAAACTTCACCGCCGATGCACTGGGGGTGAGCAACACCGTGCCACTTGCGGTCAGTGTTGGCAGCAATGCATCGACCATGCCACTGGTCACAGGGCCAATGACGATGTCCACCTTTTCGGCGACGATCTTTTCAGCGGCCAAGCGCGCGGTGTCGGCTTGTGAGCCGGTGTCTCGAACCACCACCTCGACCTCACGGCCATTCAGCAAACCTTGTTGTTTGTGGAGCTCCAGGGCCACCATCAAACCGTTGCGTTGGGACTCGGCCACATCGGCGTTGCGCCCGGTCAGCTCGGCCAAAAAACCGATGCGCAAAGGCTCGGGTTTGCTGCAGCCGCCCAACAGGAGCAGGCCACAAAGGGTCCAAACCCAGCACGCCCGCCTCATGCCAGGCCTTTGGGGTATTCAGCCAGCCAAGTCAAAAACTCGTTTTCAGACATGGGTTTGCCGTAGTGGTAACCCTGTGCCTCGCTGCAACCCAAGTCTTTGACAATTTGGGCGAGTTGGGCGTTCTCCACACCCTCTGCCACGATTTTCAGGTTGAGCTCCCGCCCCAGCGCGATGATGGTTCGGGCGATCCGGGTGCCGTTGTCATCACGCTCCAGCGCTTTGACAAAAGTTCGGTCGATTTTGAGGCGGTTGGCAGGCAGTTTTTCCAGGTAAGACAACGACGAGTAACCTGTGCCGAAGTCGTCTATGGCCACCGTGATGCCCATGCCTTTTAGGCGGTCCAAAAGCCCGGCCACTTTGTCCAAACCGATCACGGCCACCGATTCCGTGACCTCGATTTCCAAATCGGATGCATGCGATTGGGTTTCACGCAGAGCCTCTTCTACCAACTCCACAAATTGGGGTTGTCTGAATTGCACAGGTGACACGTTCACCGCCATGCGCAGGTGGTCACCACCCACGGCGCGGAAGCGTTGCAAGGCCAGCAAAGCAAGCTGGAGCAACCAGTTGCCCATGCCAACGATCAGCCCAGACTGCTCGGCCACCGGGATAAAACGGTCTGGCGGGACCAGTTGGCCGTCTTCGCGCCGCCAGCGCAACAGGGCTTCGGCGCCCACCACCTTGCCGGTTGCCAAATCGATTTGGGGCTGGTAGGCCAAAAACAACTGGGTTTGGTCAAAGGCCAGCCGCAAATCGCGCAAGAGCTGCGACCTGGCCTTGGATTGTTGCCCCAGGTCGGTGGAGAAAAACACCGTCTGGCCCAGGCCCATGGACTTGGCTTTTTTCAAGGCCAAGTAACCGTCTTTCAACAATTCGATGCCCGAACGCAGCCCTTTTTCAACCCGTACCACACCACAGCAGGCCGAGACCGGTTGCTGAACACCTTCTATGACAACAGGCTCTTGGAAACACCGTTGAACCGCGGCAGCCAAGGCGTCGCCATTGGTATCAAGAACCGCAAACGCATCTCCGGCCAAGCGGGCGATGTAGGCGGTGCTGGGCAAGCCGTCTCGCAGGCGCCGGGCAGTGGTCCGCAACAAGGCATCACCGTATTCACTGCCGAACAACTCGTTGGCCGATGAAAATTGGTCCAAGTCGACCAATGCCAACGCGGTTTGTGTACCGGGGTCGAGCAAGCGGCGGTTGATTTCCATCACCAACGCGGTGCGGTTGGGCAAACCCATTTGCCGGTCGATAAACGCCTCGCGCTGGAGCTCCTCCACCAAATCGATGTTTTTGGCGCACAGGGCGATGTTGGTGCAAAAAATCTCCAACAACTCGCCATCGATCTCCTGCACAGGCCGGGTGCTATCGATGTAGGCTGCAAAACCCTCGGTGTCGGTTTTGCGGAAATACAAGGTCACCCCCCGAGGGTGGATTTGCGTTTCTTGGGTGGACAGGGCCAGCGACAGCTGTTGGACGATATGGGGCTGGTCGATGTCGGCCAAGCGGCATTGAATCAAGTGGCTGAAGTGTCCGGCCGCCGCAATCACCCGGTAACTGCCTGGGTTGTTGGCGGGGCTGCCATCGGTCGCGGCACACACCAAACCCTCGGGCTCTACGCCGATCAAGCTGGCGATTTGGGTGATCACGCCGTCTGCAAAAGTTCGCAGGCCCTTCTCGGCAATAAATTGGTTGCTCGCCGATACGATTTTTTCCAAACCCCTTCGGTTGGCATCGAGCCGTTGCAATTGGTCGTAAGACCGAACGGCTGCGGTCAAAGCCGTGAACAACTTGTTC
>JBEBBB010000200.1:0-5519 GCA_041158605.1 Pseudomonadota bacterium | reverse complement strand
CTTACCGCCGGGCTGTGCAGCACCCCCCACACAACGTTTGGTGGCCTGTCTCGAACGCCCCCTTCCTCGACCTTCAAGGCGCACTGGACCCGTGGCGTCCAGCCTCTTCCCGAAACGAGCTGAAAGATGTTCTTGGTGACAAAGTCACTGTCAAAGTGATCCCCAACGCCAGCCACGCACTCGTCCCTGAACAACCAGAGGCCATCACCTCCGCCATTGTCGATTGGGCGCGCGCGCTCAAGAACTGAACACCCTGCCCATGGGGTTGCGCCCGTTTGGTGAAAGGTCGCGGATAGCGCTGCCTGATAAAATGGCGAGGTGGTTGCGCCCGAGGGCTTTGTTGTCAAAACAAAGCCGTTTGGCCCCACACTGAAAGCGGTGGTGTCCCACACTGACAAGCGTCACAGAGCCGCCGCTAACACCAAGCCAAGGCCACAGGACCCAACACCGCCCCCGCCACCATGGACTACCCAGGCAACCTTTTCGTCGTCGCGGCCCCCAGTGGGACTGGTAAATCCAGCCTGGTCAAAGCCCTGCAAGAGCTGGACACCCGCATGGAGCCCTCGGTGTCGCACACCACCCGGGCACCCAGGGGCCAGGAGCTCCACGGCCGCGAGTACTATTTTGTCAGCAACGACGAGTTCGACCGCATGGTGGCGCAAAACGCCTTTGTGGAGTGGGCCCGCGTGCACAACAACCGTTATGGCACCTCGCGCAAAGCCATCGAAGACAAAATCGCCGCCGGCGCCGATGTGGTATTGGAAATCGACTACCAAGGCGCTTTGCAGATCCGCAAAACCTTTGCCAACGCGGTGCTGATCTTCATCTTGCCCCCCAGCTGGGGCGAGCTGCGCTCGCGGTTGATGCGGCGCGCCGAAGATGATGAAGAGACCATCGAACTGCGCTTGCGCAACGCCGCCGAAGAAGTGGCCCACGCCAACCAATTCGACTTCGTTATAATCAACGAGGTTTTTGAGCGTGCGCTTTTTGATCTAAAAGCCATTGCACACGCCCAACGCCTCAAATTCGCCGCCCAGCGGCGGGCCCGGTCCGAAACCTTCGAGGCCTTGGGCATTGATTGACACCCCTAGTTCACGCCCCCGGAGCACACCATGGCACGCATCACCGTTGAAGACTGTCTGGACAAAATCCCCAACCGCTTCCAGCTGGTCTTGGCCGCCACTTACCGCGCCCGCATGCTGAGCCAGGGCCATGCCCCCCGCATCGACAGCAAAAACAAACCTGGTGTCACCGCCCTGCGCGAAATCGCCGACGGCAAAGTGGGCTTGGAAATGCTGAAAAAAGTGCCGATCTGAGCCTGCACCAGCCCCACCCACAAACACCGCTTCGGCGGTGTTTTTGTTTTTTTGATCGCCCCGATCAAACACCTCTACAGCGTCGGTGTCCAAGTGCGGCTACAGTAGTGGGATGAGCCACATCGACCTCTCGGCCACACCGGTTTTGCCTGCCAGCCCCGCCCAAGCGGCGGCCAGCGCGGCTGCGGCCAGTTTTGCCGCCTTGGTCGACAAAATGGATTATTTGCCCGCCAGCGACATCGAGCTGGTCCGGCAAGCCTACCGTTTTGCCGATGCGGCCCACTTGGGCCAGATGCGCAAAAACGGTGACCCCTACATCACCCACCCCATCGCGGTGGCCCAGATGTGCACCGAGTGGAAGCTCGACGCCCAAGCCCTGATGGCCGCCCTGATGCACGACGCCATGGAGGACTGTGGCGTCACCAAGGTGGAACTGATAGAGCGTTTTGGCGCACCGGTGGCCGAACTGGTCGATGGGCTTACCAAACTCGACAAGCTGCAGTTTGACAGCCGCGAGGAAAACCAGGCAGAGTCGTTTCGGAAGATGCTGCTGGCCATGGCCCGCGATGTGCGGGTCATCCTCATCAAGCTGGCGGATCGCACCCACAACATGCGGACCATGGGCGATATGCCCCGCAGCAAATGGGGGCGCATCTCCAGTGAGACCCTGGACATCTACGCCCCCATCGCGCACCGGCTTGGGCTGAACCACACCTACCGTGAACTGCAAGACCTGGCGTTCAAACACCTGCACCCTTGGCGTTATGCGGCGCTGACCAAAGCACTGGACAAATCCCGCAGCCGCCGCAAAGACCTGATCGAACGGGTCCGGGCAGAGGTCGAGGGTGTGTTCCAGAAGCATGGCATCCCCGTGCGCATCATGGGCCGGGAAAAGACCTTGTATTCGGTTTATCGCAAGATGGACTTGAAACACCTGTCTTTTGCCCAAGTCACCGACATTTACGGTTTTCGGATCATCTTGCCCGAGCTGACCGATTGCTACACGGCCATGGGCGTTTTGCACCAGCTGTACAAACCGCTGCCCGGCAAATTCCGCGATTACATCGCCATCCCCAAACTCAACGGTTACCAGTCACTGCACACCACCCTGGTGGGCCCGTTTGGCACCAACATCGAGTTCCAGATGCGCACCCACACCATGGACGTGGTGGCCGAATCTGGGGTGGCGGCGCACTGGTTGTACAAAGCCAGCGACCCCAACAGCGATGCCTCACAGCGGTTGAGCACCCAGTGGTTGCAGTCCTTGCTAGACATCCAGCAAGAAACCCACGACGCTGCCGAGTTCTGGGACCACGTCAAGATCGACTTGTTCCCCGACGCGGTGTACGTGTTCACCCCAAAAAGCAAGATCATGTCCATGCCCCGTGGGGCCACGGTGGTCGATTTTGCCTACGCCATTCACAGCGATGTGGGCCACCGCGCCATAGGCGCCCGTATCAACGGAGAGCAAATGGCACTGCACTCCGAGTTGAACAACGGCGACGTGGTGGAGATCATCACCTCGCCCCACGCGGGCCCCAACCCCAGCTGGTTGGCCTTTGTGCGGACTGGGCGGGCACGCTCCAAAATCCGCCACCACCTCAAGACCATGGCCCATGAAGAGTCGCGGGACTTGGGCGAGCGCCTGCTGCGCCAGGCCTTGCGGGCAGAGGGTATTGCCACGCTGCCGGGCACCGAAGGGGATGAACGGGCCACCTGGGACAAATTGTTGCGCTTCACCGGCAACCGCTCCCCCGACGAATTGCTCACCGACATCGGCCTGGGCAAACGCATCGCCAGCATGGTGGGCAAAAAACTCGCTGTGTTGCTCGGGGAAACAGGCCTCAAACCCGATGTGCTGCTGATCAGCCAAGAACGCTACACCAGTGGTGCGGACAGCGCAGGCCAAGGGGTGGTGGCCCTGGACGGCACCGAAGGTGCTTCGGTTCAATACGCCACCTGTTGCCGCCCCTTGCCCGGCGACCGCATCGTGGGTTACCTGGGACGTGGCGAAGGTTTGGTGGTCCACACCGATGACTGCCCGATCGGCCGCAAATTGCTGCACCGCGACAGCGAGCGTTTCCTAGAAGTGGAATGGGCCGAAGACCCCGTCCGGGCGTTCGAAACCACCCTGCTGGTCACGGTGAACAATGGCAAAGGGGTGTTGGCCAAAGTGGCAGCGGCCCTGGCCAATGCCGAAGCCGACATCACCCACGTGCACATGGGCGATGAACCCGCCCAAACCGCCACCGACCTCCGGTTCACGATTGCGGTACGCGACCGGGTCCACCTGGCACAGGTGTTGCGAACCCTCAAACGCACACCCTCGGTGCTGCGCGCCCAACGTTTGCGCCCCACCAAGCCCAATTGATCACAGGGGCGCGGGGTACACCACCGCCAACACCTCGATCTCGGTCCAGCCAGTGGGGGTATGCAAGCGCACGGCATCGCCGACGTGGGCCTTCAACAAAGCCTGCGCCACGGGTGAGACCCATGAAATCTGTTGTTGTGCCGTGTCGGCCTCGTCCATGCCCATGATGGTGACGGTGGTTTCATCACCACCTTCATGGGCATAGGTGACCGTGGCGCCAAAAAACACCTGGTTTTTACCGTGGTGCACCGACGGGTCGACCACCACAGCAATGTCCAAACGGCGCGTCAAAAACCGGATGCGGCGGTCGATCTCGCGCAGGCGCTTTTTGCCATACAGGTAGTCGCCGTTTTCGGACCGGTCGCCGTTGCTGGCCGCCCAATGCACTACCTCGACCACCTTGGGGCGCTCCACGTCCAGCAGGTGCAGCAGCTCGGCCCGCAGGCGATCGTGACCCGGCCGGGTGATGTAGTTTTTGCCACCTGCAGGCATGGGTGGGCCTGGTGGGAGATCGTCCTCGTCACCGGCGTCGGGTTCTTTGGTAAACGCTTTGCTCATGTCTGGCTGCGACCCACAAACTGAAAAACCCCACCCTGTTTCCAGAGTGAGGTTTGCAGTTTTGGTGCGGCTGGCAGGATTCGAACCCACGACCCCTTGGTTCGTAGCCAAGTACTCTATCCAACTGAGCTACAGCCGCTGAAGCTAAAAGTATAACACCGTTTTTGGGTTTTTTACAAGCCCCGTGATTTTTCACCATAAGGGCAATGGCCTGGGCGGGGGCCCACTTGGGGGTGCAGGCGGCAGGTGTTGGGCCGTTGTTCGTAAACGGTGCAGCGGCGGGTCTGTGCATCCAACATCAAACAGTCGCCACTGGCCCGCTGGGCCAGGGTGTAGATGCCCGTTTTGAAATGGAAATGGTCCACCTGCCCAGACTTCATCAGCCGCTTGGCGATCTGCTTAGGCGCCTCGTGCTCGGCCTCAAAAGGGTCCACCCAGCCCAGGCGCACCAGGTCGGGCAGCTTCACCTCCACGGGCATGGTGCAGCAGTTGGCCGCGCAACTGTCGCACAGGCCTTGGCGGTAACGGGTCCAGGTGGACACACGGTCCACATCCACAACACTGATGGGCGATCTCATGGGCAGGCGGCTCAAACCCCGGTGCTGGGGGCGCACCGATCATACCCAGCGTTTTCAAACCATGCGGTTGAACTGCGTGCCCACCTTGCCGGAGGTGGCCAAAGGCAAAGGCCCCGGCACGGCCTGCAACAAGGTCAAGGCGGCTTGGGCCTGGGTATCGAGCGTTTTTTTCAGCACAGCCACCTGCACGTTTTGGCTGTCGGCGGCGGCCTGCATGTCGAGGGCGGCGTTCACGGCGGCGGCGGGGGTCACGTCCATGGGGTTCTCCTGGGTTACCAACCGTATCGGCCAAGAGCCCCCAAACTTGATGGTGGTGCGGCCAGGCCGCACCCCACATACCGGCTCAATCGGCCTTGATGTTGCGCACCTTGACCAATTCGCTCCACTTGCTCAAGTCGTCTTGGATGAACTGCGCGAACTGGGCCGGCGAACCACCGACGGGTTCCATACCGATGGTGGCAAAACGGGCCTTGACATCGGGCAAGGCAAGGATGGCGTTGATCTCCTTGTTCAGGCGTGCGACCACGGCTGGCGGTAGATTGGCAGGTCCTAGCAGGCCAAACCAGGTGTACACACTCGTGTCACGCAGGCCTTGTTCGCCCAATGAGGCCACATCCGGTAACAGGGTGGAGCGGTCCGTGCCAAAGACACCCACCGCGCGCACCTTGCCAGTTTGGATCAGCGGGAGCGCCGCCA
>JBEBBB010000199.1:0-5953 GCA_041158605.1 Pseudomonadota bacterium | reverse complement strand
TGACGGGGCGCAAACCCCCGTTTTTGGCGCCGTCCAGTGGCGGCAACCGCCCTGGCGCTGCGCAAAACCGGGGTGGCCGGTACTGAGCGCGGCCCCGCGGGCCAGCCTCAGTTGCAGTTGGCCCGCACCTCTTCGATGCTGGTGTGCCCAGCCAGCACCTTCAAAATGCCATCTTGCCGCAAGGTGCGGAAGTGGCCCTCGCTGATGGCTGCGCGCTGTATCTCTTCCGGACGCCCCTTGGTTTGCACCAAGCGGCGCACGGCGGCGTCCACAACCATCAACTCGTGCAAACCCGCGCGGCCTTTGTAGCCCGAACCTTCGCATTTGGGGCAACCCGGGGCGTGGTGGCGCAGCAGCTGCCCGTCTACCCCGTAGGCGATGGTCCAGTCGTTGCGCAAGGCGTCTGCGGGGGGGCGCAGGTCGTCGGGCACCACGTGCAGGTAGTCGGCAATCAATTCGTCGATGTAGCTGTCGCTGGCAACCTCGGTGGTTTTGCACGACTTGCACCAACGCCTGACCAAACGTTGTGCCAACACGGCCAACAGCGAATCCGCGAAGTTGAACGGGTCCATGCCCATGTCCAAGAGGCGGGTGATGGTTTCTGGGGCGCTGTTGGTGTGCAGGGTGGACAACACCAAGTGGCCGGTCAGCGACGCCTCGATGGCCATCTGCGCGGTTTCTTGGTCGCGGATCTCGCCCACCATGATGACGTCGGGGTCGGCGCGCAAAAACGAACGCAGGGCTTTGGCGAATGTCCAATCGATCTTGGCGTTGACCTGCACCTGCCGCAGCTCGGGGTTGGTGATTTCAATCGGGTCTTCGGCCGTCCAGATTTTCCGGTCGGGGGTGTTCAGGTGTTGCAACACCGAATGCAGGGTGGTGGTTTTGCCCGAACCCGTGGGACCCACACACAACACCATACCGTAAGGGCGTTCGACCGACGCCTGCAGGTTTTGCAGGTTGGAACCTGCCAAGCCCAGTTGTTCCAGCGGCAAGGGTTTGGCCGACGCCAAAATACGCATCACCACGTCTTCGGCACCGCCTTGTGTGGGTATGGTGGCCACCCGCAACTCGATGCGGTGTTGCGCCGAGAACTTGCCAAACTCGATCTTGCCGTCTTGGGGTTTGCGGCGCTCTGAAATGTCGAGGTCGCACATGATCTTTATCCGAGCCACCAGCGCCGACCGGTAGGTGTGTGGCAGCTCCATGTACGGTGACAGGCGACCGTCCTTGCGCAGGCGGATGCGAACTTTGCGTTTGGATGAGTGGGTTTCGATGTGGATGTCCGACGCGCCTTGGCTGTGGGCGTCGATGATCATGCTGTTGATCAGCCGCACCAGCGAGTTGTCGGATTGTTCGATGGGCCGGTCGACGGTTTCTTCGGCGTCTTCGCTGTTTTGCTCCAGGGTTTCCAAAAGCTTGTCTGCGCTGGGCAGATCGGGCTCGGCCATGTTCAGGTCTGGCGCGTTGGATGACCCCCCGGTGTTCAAGCCGAACCGGCCATACACTTCAGGGATGGCCGCCAAAATCTGGGGGCCGCCGGCCAAGGCCGCCACCACTTTGGACTGGGTGCTGAACTCCAGCTCTTCGATCATGGCCCGCCGGGAGGGGTCTTCTGCGGCCACGATCACAGTGCCTTCGCGGCACATCAGGGGCAGCACCTTCAAGCGCCGGGCCAGAGCCATGGGCACCTTGCGTACGGCTTCGGCGTCCACCGGGAACTGGGCGACGTCGACCACCGGAAAGCCCATTTTGCGGGCCAAGGCGGTTTGCAGGTCTTGGCGTGACAGCTTGCCGCTTTTGACCAACAGCTCACCCAAGGGCAGAGAACGGTCGCTTTTTTGGTGCTCCAGCGCTTCTCGCAATTGCTCGTCAGATATCAGACCTAACGCTGTCAGCGCCTCACCGATCCGCACCATCGGCATGCGGGATTGTTGGTCCAGTGCTTCCAGCAGGTTGTCGGCCTTGACGATCTCCTGGATCAACAGGTAGTCACCCAATTTGCGGGTGCGGATGCTGTTTTGTTCCTTGGCGGCTTGGTCAACTTGTTCCTGGGTCAGGACCTGTTGCTCCACCAGCAGCTGGCCGATGGACTCACCCAGTTGCAGCCGGTCGTAACTGTCTTTGGGGTAAAACACGCGCTCGACGTGGTCGTCGCCGTTGAGCGGGTGGAACAAAAACAAACCGTGGTCGTTTTCCACATGCCCGATGGTTTGCCCTTCGACCTGGGTTCCGTTGCCCAATGTCAGGCGGTAGTGCAGGTGGGGACGGTAATCCATCAGGCGGGAGCATGGATCGTCTTCGGGGTCGGTGTCTGGCGCAAGCATGTCCTCGGCTGGGACCAGCGGGGTCTTGAGCACGATGCGCCGGAACATCGAAAACCGAAGGGGCATGTTCACCTTGGCCGGCGGCACTTGCACGAGCACCGTTTTGTCAGACCACCGGGTCTCAACCAGCAAACAACTGCGCGACAACCCGTTGGCGCCTTCCACCTCGCAAGGCAGGGGGGCCCCGTCAGAAACCTTGTCGGGAAAGCTGGCGTAAGGGGGGGTGGGCCACTGGATCCGGTGAGGGTTCGGCTCCAAGGGAGCTGGACGTGTCAGGAAATCAGGCATGGGTGTCTGAGGGCAGCGGTGATGCCGCAGTGTACAGCCTCAGGGGGTGGTCAATCCCCGGCGGTATTGGATAGCTTCGGCGATGTGTGGTGGGTGGATTTTGTCGCTTTGTGCCAGGTCGGCAATGGTGCGTGCCACCCGCATCGCCCGGTGTGTGGCCCTGCCAGACCAACCCAGGCGTGTGGCAGCGGTTTGAAGCAGCTGGTGCGCGCCCGTGTCACCGGTGGTGTGGGTGTCCAGTGCCGCCCCTTGTAGGTTTTGGTTGCTGCAACCCTGCCGGTCCATGGCCCGCTCGCGGGCGCGAAGCACCCGGGCCCGCACACTGGTGGATGGTTCGCCGGGTGTGGTGTTCAGCAAAACCTCGGGGGGTGGCAGTGGAACCTCCAGCAACAGGTCTATGCGGTCCAGCAGCGGCCCGCTCAGGCGGTGGTGGTACCGTTTGATCTGGTCCGGGGTGCAGCGGCAGGCGTGGTGTGCCGATCCCAGGTAACCACAAGGGCAGGGGTTCATGGCCGCTACCAGTTGAAAGCGTGCGGGGAATTCGGTGCGCCGGTTGGCCCGCGCGATGCGGACGACCCCCGTTTCCAGGGGTTCCCTCAGGGCTTCCAGGGCGGGTCTGCCGAATTCGGGCAGTTCATCTAAAAACAAGATGCCGTTGTTCGCGAGGGAGATTTCGCCCGGTTTGGGGGGTGAACCACCACCCACCAGGGCTGCTGCGGTGGCGGTGTGGTGAGGCGCCACGCAGGGCCGCTGGCCCCATCGGTCCAGTTGCAAACGCCCGGTCAACGAGGCAATGGCGGCCGACTCCAGGGCCTCGGCGTAATCCATCGCGGGTAACAAACCGGCCAAGCGATGGGCCAGCATGGATTTGCCTGAACCAGGGGGGCCAAGCATCAGCAGGTTGTGCCCCCCGGCTGCAGCGATTTCCAAAGCCCGCCTCGCGCCGGCTTGGCCTTTGACGTCTGCCAGATCGGGGCCCTGGGTTTGGTGGGTGGGGGGTTGGGATTGAACAGCCGACCAACCATCGGGGTCTGGAGCGGATGATGCGATCGGGGACACACCGGCAGGGGGGAACTGGCGCACCACGTCCAGCAGGTGCCTGGCCCGGTAGACCCCCACGCCTTGAACCATCGCGGCTTCCTCGGCATCACCTGGTGGAAGCACCAATTTGGTGCGATTGAGGCCGTTGTTGCGGGAGGCCGCCCAGCCCATTGCCAACGCGCCCCGCACCGGTCGCAACTCCCCGCCCAAAGACAACTCGCCTGCAAATTCAAAGGCCTCCAAGGCGGCTGCGTCGATCTGGCCCGCCGCTGCCAGCACGCCCAGGGCGATGGGCAGGTCAAAACGGCCAGAATCTTTGGGCAGATCGGCGGGTGCCAGGTTGACGGTGATGCGCTGGTTGGAGGGGAAGGGCAGGCCGCTGTTCAGAATGGCCGAGCGCACCCGCTCGCGGGCCTCTTTGACTTCGGTGTCGGCCAACCCCACCAGCGTGAAGCTGGGCAGGCCATTGGCCAAATGCACCTCCACGCACACGGTTTGTGCATCCAGTCCCACCAACGTGCGGCTGCGCACCAAAGCAAGCGCCATAACCCTGGTCTCCCTGTTACATCCCGTGTTTTGCACCAAAAGTGTGCTTCTGTGTGTGGCCACGGTGGTTTATGAGGGCCATCTTACCCCCGGCGTTCGGTTTTGTGGCGGTGCAAACGCCTTTGGGTTGGCACGCAACGTGCTAATCAGAGCCCGTGAAGTCAGTCCCTGGTCACGCAGGCCCGATTTCCGTTTCCCTTACAGGCTTGCTGGCGTTCCCGCCACAGCGCCCCTCTGCTTCAAGACATACAGGAAAGGTACAACCATGAAACTGGTATCTGCCATCATCAAACCGTTCAAGTTGGACGAGGTGCGTGAAGCCCTCTCCAGCATGGGCGTGCAAGGCATCACCGTGACCGAGGTCAAAGGTTTTGGCCGTCAAAAAGGCCACACCGAGCTGTACCGCGGTGCCGAGTACGTGGTCGACTTCCTGCCCAAGGTCAAGATCGAAGCCGCCGTGGCCGATGACCTGGTCGAGCGTGTGATCGAGGCCATTGAAGGGTCCGCCCGCACCGGCAAGATCGGCGACGGCAAGATTTTTGTTTTCCCGCTGGAGCAAGTGGTTCGTATCCGCACGGGTGAAACCGGTAACGAGGCGCTCTGACCATCCCATTAACCACCTCACGAAGCACACCATGAAAAAGCTACTACTGAGCCTTTGTCTGGGTCTGGGGCTGACCGTTGGCGGATGGTCCGCCATGGCGCAAACCCCAGCCGCCCCCGCCACCACCGAAGCGACCGCCACCGCAGCTCCCTCTGCTGAGGCACCTGCCGCTGCTGCTGCGCCAGCCGCCGCTGCCGAGGCACCTGCCGCTGCAGAAGCAGCCCCCGCGCCCGTTCCCAACAAAGGCGATACCGCCTGGATGATGGTCTCCACCTTGTTGGTGATCTTGATGGTTGTGCCCGGTCTGGCCCTGTTCTACGGCGGTTTGGTCCGCAGCAAAAACATGCTGTCGGTGCTCATGCAAGTCATGGTCACTTTTTCGATGATTGTGGTGTTGTGGTTTGTTTACGGCTACAGCCTCGCGTTCACCGAAGGCAGTGCCTTTGTGGGTGGTTTTGACCGGTTCTTGATGAGCGGTGTCTGGGACAACGTGGCCGGCACCTTTGTGAACGCCGCCACCTTCAGCAAAGGTGTGGTCATCCCTGAAATCGTTTTTGCGGCCTTCCAAGCCACCTTTGCGGGTATCACCTGTGCACTGATCGTGGGCGCTTTTGCCGAACGCATCAAGTTTGCTTCGGTGCTGTTGTTCATGGTGATTTGGTTCACGTTCAGCTACATCCCCGTGGCCCACATGGTGTGGTTCTGGATGGGGCCTGATGCCTACGCTGCCGCCAACGTGGTGGACGAGATGAACAGCAAAGCCGGCTTCATTTGGCAGTCAGGCGCCCTGGACTTTGCCGGTGGTACCGTGGTGCACATCAACGCCGCTGTGGCCGGCTTGGTGGGTGCTTACATGGTGGGCAAGCGCATCGGTTACGGCAAAGAAGCCATGACCCCGCACAGCTTGACGCTGACCATGGTGGGTGCGTCCCTGCTGTGGGTGGGTTGGTTTGGCTTCAACGCCGGCTCCGCCCTGGAAGCCAACGGTTTTGCCGCCCTGGCCTTTATCAACACCTTGGCCGCTACCGCTGCCGCTGTGTTGGCCTGGTGTATCGGCGAAGCCCTGAGCAAAGGCAAAGCCTCCATGTTGGGTGCAGCTTCTGGTGCGGTGGCAGGCCTGGTGGCCGTGACCCCAGCAGCTGGCAAC
>JBEBBB010000198.1:0-7514 GCA_041158605.1 Pseudomonadota bacterium | reverse complement strand
GCGCTTTGCGGGGCCGAACTCCAGCCCTTCGTCCACCACCAGACGGGCGGCCAGGGCCAGCAGTTCAGACGAGGTGCCTAGAATCGGCGCATGCATATTCACATTCTAGGTATTTGCGGCACCTTCATGGGCGGCCTGGCGGCGCTGGCCCGCGAAGCCGGACACACGGTCACCGGCTGCGACGCCGGGGTCTATCCCCCCATGAGCGACCAGTTGCGCGCCCTGGGCATCGACCTGATCGAGGGTTTTGGCGCCGACCAGATGGCCCTGAACCCCGACGTGTTTGTGGTCGGCAACGTGGTGTCGCGGGCACGGTTGCCCGATGGCAGCCCCAAATTTCCCTTGATGGAAGCCATTCTGGACGCGGGGGCCCGCTACACCAGCGGCCCCCAATGGATGAGCGAACACATCCTGCAAGGCCGCCACGTGCTGGCGGTGGCGGGCACCCACGGCAAAACCACCACCACGTCCATGCTGGCCTGGGTGTTGGAGCGCGCGGGTTTGCAACCGGGCTTCTTGGTCGGCGGTGTGCCTTTGAATTTTGGGGTGTCGGCGCGTTTGGGCAAGGGCGCCCCGTTTGTGATCGAGGCCGACGAATACGACACCGCGTTTTTCGACAAGCGGAGCAAGTTTGTGCACTACCGCCCCCGCACAGCGGTGTTGAACAACCTGGAGTTCGACCACGCCGACATTTTTGACGACTTGGCCGCCATTGAGCGCCAGTTCCACCACCTGGTGCGCACCGTCCCGCCCAGCGGGCGGGTGGTCTACAACGGGCTGGAAGAAAGCCTGGCCCGTGTGGTGCACCAAGGTTGCTGGAGCGAACCGTGCACCTTTGGGGCGGCGGTCAGCGATTTCACCGCCGAGGGCGAACCCCACGCGTTTGATGTGCTGAAACGGGGCACCCCTGTGGCACGGGTGGCGTGGGCGCTCAACGGGGTACACAACCAGCTCAACGCCTTGGCGGCCGTGGCCGCTGCGGACCACCTGGGGGTGAACCCGGCGCAAGCGGCCGAGGCCCTGGGGGCCTTTCAAAACGTGAAGCGGCGCATGGAGGTGCGGGGCCGTGTCGCCATGGGCGACCGCTGGGTTACGGTGTACGACGACTTCGCCCACCACCCCACGGCCATCCGCACCACCGCCGACGGCCTGCGCCGCGACCTGCAGCGCCAAGGGGACACCGGCCGTATTCTGGCGGTGTTCGAGCCCCGCTCCAACACCATGAAACTGGGCACGATGAAAGCCCAACTCCCCTGGAGTCTGGAGTCGGTCGACCTGGCGTTTTGCCACGCCGGCGGGCTGGGCTGGGACGCGGCAGCGGCCCTCGCACCCATGGGCTCCCGGGCCCAGGTGGCGGGGGACGTGGACACCTTGGTGCAGCAGGTGGTGGCGCAGGTGCAACCCGGCGACCACCTGCTGTGCATGAGCAACGGTGGGTTTGGGGGCGTGCACCAGAAGCTGTTGGACACCCTCCAGCGGCCTTAACCGCGCCGCGCCCGCACAGCCTGGGACAAGGTCTCCAGGGCGCCTTCAGAAGCAGCCCAGTCGATGCAGGCGTCGGTGATGCTTTGGCCATACGCCAGGTTGCCCACCTCGTCTTTACCGGGCGTGAACTTCTGCGCACCGGCCTGCAGGTGGCTTTCGACCATGACGCCAAACACCTGGCGCGAACCACCCGCGATTTGGGTGGCGATGTCGGCCACCACGTCCAGCTGTTTCTGGTGCTGTTTGCTGCTGTTGGCGTGGCTGCAATCCACCATCAGCGTGGCCGGCAATTTGGCAGCGGCCAGCTCTTGGCAGGCGGCGGTGACACTGGCCGCGTCGTAGTTGGGGGCCTTGCCGCCGCGCAAGATCACGTGGCAGTCTTTGTTGCCATTGGTCTGCACAATCGCCACCTGCCCGTTTTTGTGGACCGACAAAAAGTGGTGCCCACGGCCCGCGGCCTGGATAGCGTCGGTGGCGATGCGGATGTTGCCATCGGTGCCGTTTTTGAAGCCGATGGGGGCGGAAATGCCTGAGGCCAGTTCGCGGTGGACCTGGCTTTCGGTGGTGCGAGCCCCGATGGCGCCCCAGGAAATCAGGTCGCCGATGTACTGGGGGCTGATCACGTCCAGGAACTCGCTGCCCGCAGGCAGGCCCAGGCGGTTGATTTCGATCAGCAACTGGCGCGCGATGCGCAAGCCCTCGTCGATGCGGTAGCTTTCATCGAGGTAGGGGTCGTTGATCAGGCCTTTCCAGCCCACGGTGGTGCGGGGTTTCTCGAAGTACACCCGCATCACAATTTCAAGGGTGTCGGCGTAGCGCTCACGGGCGGCCTTCAGGCGCTGGGCGTAATCCAGGGCGGCGGCGGGATCGTGGATCGAGCAAGGCCCAATCACAACCAGCAGGCGGTCGTCTTGGCCATGGATGATGTGGTGTATGGTTTTGCGGGTGTCGGCGATCAGCTTTTCGGTCGCAGTGCCACGGATGGGGAAAAACCGGATGAGGTGTTCGGGAGGGGGGAGCACGGTGATGTCCTTGATGCGCTGGTCGTCGGTCTGGCTGGTGCGATCGGCGGGCTGCGCATACCAATGCGGTGTGGCATTGGGCTGGGTGGCGGTGCTCTTGCTCATGGGGTCTCCTGTGATCCGGTGGGGTGGTGAAAAGAAAAGGGGTAAAAAAAAACCGCCGGGGGTCCGACGGTTTTTGTGGAGGTGGCCTTTTGGGGGTCAGGCGTGACGCTCTCTACCGTCGGTGACGCGTGAGATCCAAAAATAGGCCCAAAAGGAAAAGCGGTTGGCTTTCATGCGATTTACTGTAGCACAGTTGGCGCGCCAGCAACCTGACGCTGGCCGGTGTGTGGCGTGATGCCCACACCGGCCCGACCCTGCCATGGTGGGGCTCAGGCGGTGCCCCCCACCGTCAAACCCTCAATGCGCAGGGTGGGTTGCCCCACCCCCACCGGCACACTTTGTCCTTCTTTGCCGCAGGTGCCCACACCACTGTCCAGGGCCAGGTCGTTGCCGATCAAGGTGACTTTTTTCAGCGACTCGGGCCCACTGCCCACAATGGTCGCGCCCTTGACCGGGTACTGGATCTTGCCGTTTTCCACCCACCAAGCCTGGCTCGCGCCAAACACGAACTTGCCACTGGTGATATCCACCTGCCCACCCCCAAAGTTGGTGGCGTAAAGCCCTTTTTGGATGCTGGCCACGATTTCGGCCGGGTCTTTGTCGCCCCCCAGCATGTAGGTGTTGGTCATGCGCGGCATGGGCAGATGGGCGTAACTTTCCCGCCGGCCGTTGCCGGTCGGGGCCACCCCCATCAAGCGGGCATTGAGGCTGTCTTGGATGTAACCCTTCAAGATACCGTCTTCGATGAGCACGTTGCGTTGGGTGGCGCAGCCCTCGTCGTCCACGTTGAGCGAGCCCCGGCGGTCGCTGATGGTGCCATCGTCCAGCACGGTCACGCCCTTGGCGGCCACGCGTTGGCCAATGCGGCCGCTGAACGCGCTGGAGCCCTTGCGGTTGAAATCGCCCTCCAGGCCGTGGCCCACGGCTTCGTGCAGCAACACGCCAGGCCAGCCTGGGCCCAGGACCACGGTCATTTCACCGGCCGGCGCGGGGCGCGCCTCCAGGTTGACCAGGGCCGACTCCACAGCCTCCTGCACGTACTGGGCGAGCAAGGCGTCATCAAAGTGGGCCAGGCCAAAACGGCCACCGCCGCCAGACGACCCGATCTCGCGGCGGCCGCCTTGCTCAGCGATCACCGTCAAAGACAGGCGAACCAGCGGGCGCACATCGGCGGCCAGGGTGCCGTCGGCCCGCGCCACCAGCACCACATCGTGCTCGCTGGCCAAACCGGCCATCACCTGCACGATGCGGGGGTCTTTGGCCTTGGCCAGGCGTTCCAGGCGTTCCAGCAGTGCCACCTTGGCCGCGCTGTCCAGTGAAGCAATCGGGTCTTCGGCGCCGTACAAAGACCGGGCCTTGGCCACCTTGCGCGCGCCCACCCGCACCTTGCGCTGCTGGCCTTGGGCCCCAATGGCGCGCACGCTTTGGGCCGCATCGTGCAGGGCGGTCCAAGACAAATCATCTGAATAGGCAAACGCGGTTTTGTCGCCACTGACCGCCCGCACGCCCACCCCTTGGTCGATGCTGAAGCTGCCGGTTTTGACGATACCCTCTTCAAGGCTCCAGCCTTCAGCACGGGTGTACTGGAAATACAGGTCAGCGTCGTCCACACCGGGGGCCAAGATGGTCCCCAGGGCCTTTTTCAGGTGGGTTTCACTGAGGCCATAGGGGGTGAGCAGCCGCTCGGTGGCGGTGGCCAGTCGGGCCAGGGTGGGTTCGCGTGCGATCATGGGGGGATTGTAGGAAGTTGCCGCAACCATTGCAGCAACGCGCCATCGTCGCAATCGGCGTAACCCGAGGCGCAGGCTTGTGCAAACGCCGCTGCCGTGGCGGCGCCCAAGGGGCCCGAGGCGCCCGCGGCTGCTCCAGCCTCCATGGCGAGCCGGGTGTCTTTGGCCAACAAGGTCATGTGGGCACGGGGGGTGTGGTCTCCGGCCAAGACCCGGCGCATGCGGTCCGAGCCTATCCAGCTTTGGCCGCTGGACTGCTCCACCACCGCCAGGGTTTGTGGCAGGTCCAGGCCCAGGCGTTCGGCCAAAGCCATCGCCTCTGCGGCACCAAGCAACTGGATACCCGCCAGCAGGTTGTTGACCAGCTTGGTCCGCGCCCCATCGCCAACCCGCTCCCCCACACGAAACACCTGGTTCGACAGGTCTTGAAACAAGGGCGCCAAGTGATTGACCACGGTCTCTGGGCCCGCAACCATCATGCTCATGGTGCCAGCACGGGCCCTCACGGGCCCCCCGGACAATGGGGCGTCCACACCGGCCAGCCCCCGGGCCGCCAAGCGTGCCACCAAAGCTTCGGTATCGGCGGGCCCCATGGTGGGACACAACACCACCACCTGCCCAGGTGCCATGGCCTGAGCCGCCCCCTCTGGACCAAACAACACATCGGCCACTTGCTCGGCGTCGACCACCACCACCAGCAAGGGGGCGCCTGGTGGCAAGGCCTTGACCACCGCCTGGGCCGAGGGTTGGGTGTCGGCGCCCCAGGCCCTGGCCTCGGCCATCCGGCCCGGGTGGATGTCATGGACACAAACCCGCCACCCGACAGAAGCCAGGCGCTCGGCCATGGCCCCGCCCATCAAACCCACCCCCACAACCCCCACACGGCGGGCTGCGGGGGTGTCGATCGCGGTGGGCGGCGTGGTGCTCATGTTTGCACCAACCGTTTGGACCGGGAAATGGACATCAAAATCCCTATGCCTGCACCCAGGGTGACCATGGCGGTCCCCCCGTAACTGATAAAAGGCAAAGGCACCCCCACCACAGGCAAGATGCCGCTGACCATGCCCATGTTGACAAAGGCGTAGACAAAAAAGATCAGGGTGACCGCGCCACCCAACAAACGGGCGAACAAGGTGGGCGCCTCCAGCGCAATCACCAGGCCCCGGTAGATCAAAAACACAAACGCGGCCAACAGGGCGAGCACGCCCAACAGACCAAACTCCTCAGAAAAGGCCGCAAAAATGAAGTCTGTGGTGCGCTCGGGTATGAACTCCAGGTGGGTTTGGGTGCCTTGCAGGTAACCCTTGCCCCACACCCCCCCGGAGCCGATGGCGATCATCCCCTGGATGATGTGAAACCCTTTGCCCAACGGGTCTTTGGTCGGGTCCAACAAGGTGCAGACCCGCTGGCGCTGGTACTCGCGCAGGACGTGCCAATCCACATCAGGGGCACACCACTGGGCTTCCATGGCCACCAACACCGCCACACCCGCGACGCCCAGCAACACCGGCGGGATGATCAGCTTCCAACTCAAACCAGCGAAATAAATCACAAACAGGCCCGACGCCAACACCAGCAACGAGGTGCCCAGGTCGGGCTGTCGCAAAATCAGGCCAACCGGCACCACCAGCAGCACCCCTGCCACCACAAAGTCGGTGACCCGCAGCTGGCCCTCCCGCTTTTGAAACCACCAAGCCAGCATCAGGGGCATGGCGATTTTCATGAGCTCGCTGGGTTGGATCACCACACCGATGTTGACCCAGCGCTGGGCGCCTTTTTTGGTGATACCAAACACCGCCACCGCGATCAACAAGGCCACACCCAAGGTGTACAAGGGCACCGCCAAAGCCATCAAACGCTGGGGCGGCATCTGGGCCAAGACGAACATCACCCCACCCGCGATCAACATGTTGCGGGCGTGGGTGACAAAACGGGTGCCGTGGTCCATGCCCACGGAATACATGACCAACAGCCCCATGCCCGCCAACAAGGACACCGCCAGCAGCAAGGGCAGGTCAAAGCCCCGGAACACCGGGCTCAAGCGGACCCACAGCGGGGGTTTTTCAATCACAACAGCCATGGCCCCGATTATCCTTCGGGGATGGCCGCCGCGCACCCCAGCTCCCACCCACGCACAACCCCCGTCACACACCTGCTTTATTTGCATGGGTTTCGATCCTCCCCGCGGTCCACCAAAGCGGTCCGGGTGGCCGGGTGGATGGCAGAGCACCACCCCGAGGTGGTGTGGTGGTGCCCCCAACTGCCCCCCTCACCCGCCGAGGCCTGGGCTTTGCTGCAACAGGGCACAGCCGGCTGGCCCCCAGCCACCATGGGGGTGGTGGGCTCTTCGCTGGGAGGGTATTACGCGACACGGATCGCGTTTGAAACGGGTTGCCGGGCGGTGCTGCTGAACCCCGCCGTACACGCCGCCCGCGATTTGGCCCACCACATTGGGGAACAAACAGCCTGGCACGACCCGGATGAACGCTTCTTTTTTGAGCCCCGTTACGTCGACGAGTTGCGGGCCTGGGCGTGTGGCCCCCTGCCCCACCCTGAAAGGTGTTTGTTGGTGGCGGCCCAAGGGGACGAGGTTCTGGACTGGCGCGAGATGGTGGCCCGTTACCCGGGATCTGCCCACCGGGTGCTGCCCGGCAGCGACCACGCCTTGAGCGATTTTGAAAACCACATGCCCACGGTTCTGCGCCACCTGGGGTTGCAAGCCACGGCTTGAGGAGCAGCGGCTGGAGCGGCTGCTACAGTGCGGCATGGCCAAAGACAAGACCCTGTACGCGTGCAACGATTGCGGCGGCACCAGCCCCCGGTGGCTGGGCAAATGCCCCCACTGCAACGCCTGGAACACCCTGGTGGAGGTGGTTGCAGAGGCTCAGAGCCCCAGCAAAAACCGGCTCAGCGCAGGCAACAAAGGCCTGGCCCCCACCGCCGCCTTGGCTGTTTTGGGCGATATCGAAGCGGGCGACGTGAGCCGCACCCCCACGGGCATCGGCGAACTCGACCGGGTTTTGGGCGGCGGTGTGGTCCCGGGTGGGGTGGTGCTGATAGGGGGCGATCCCGGCATTGGCAAGTCGACCCTGCTGTTGCAGGCCCTCGATGCCTTGCAACGCGGCCCACTGGGCCCTACCACACCCGGCGGTTTGGGGGGCACGCTGTACGT
>JBEBBB010000197.1:0-2804 GCA_041158605.1 Pseudomonadota bacterium | reverse complement strand
GCTGCGCGACCGGTTGCTGGCCCAGCCACCATCAGTGTTTGTGGGCGTGGACGCCCCCGATTTCAACCTGGACCTGGAGGCCGACCTGAAAGGTGCCGGTGTCAAGACCGTGCACTTTGTGGCGCCCGCCATATGGGCCTGGCGCCCAGAGCGGGCCGACAAAATCCGCCGCAGTGTGGACCACGTGTTGTGTGTGTTCCCGTTTGAGCCCGAGCTGTTGGCGCAGTACGGCATCCCGTCCACCTATGTGGGCCACCCCTTGGCGCCCCACATCCCTTTGGTGCCCGACCGCAGCGCCGCCCGGGCGCGTTTGGGCCTGCCCGACGGCGTGCAGGTGCTGGCTGTGATGCCGGGCAGCCGCCGCGCGGAAATCGACCACCTGTTGCCCCGTTTTTTGGGCGCCACCCGCCTGTTGCGCCAAGACCGCCCCGGTTTGCGGGTGGTGTTGCCCGCGGTGCCGGCCCTCTGGGACCGGGTCCAGCAGCTGGTGCAGGCCTCGGGCCTGGCACCCCATGTCCAGGTGCTGCGAGGGGACGCCCACACCGCGTTGGCCGCTTGCGACGCCACCTTGATCGCCAGCGGCACCGCCACCCTAGAGGCGGCGTTGTTCAAGCGCCCCATGGTGATCGCGTACCACATGAACCCCTTGTCATGGCTGATCACCCAGCGCAAGCGCTTGCAGCCCTGGGTGGGCCTGCCCAACATCTTGGCGCAGGATTTTCTGGTGCCCGAGTTGTTGCAGGGCGCGGCCACCCCGGCGGCTTTGGCCCAGGCCATGGCGCCGTGGCTGGATGCCGCGCAGCACAACCCCGACAAGCTGGCGGCGCTGACCCAGCGTTTCACCGAGATGCACCACACCCTGCGCCGCGACACCGCTGGCTTGGCTGTCCATGCGATCGAAACCGTTTTGGCAAGCTGAGCAGACCACGCTGGTCTGGGACAGCCCAGGTCTGGTGGCCGGGGTGGACGAGGCCGGCCGTGGGCCCTTGGCCGGTGCGGTGGTGGCGGCGGCCGTGATCTTGGACGACCGGGTGCTCATTCCCGGTTTGGCCGACTCGAAAAAGCTTAGCGCCTTGCAGCGCGACCGCTTGTACGACGTTATCCGCGCCAAGGCCCTGTGTTGCAGCGTGGCCGAGGCGTCGGTCGAAGAGATCGACCGCCTGAACATTCTGCAGGCCACCCTGTTGGCCATGCGCCGGGCGGTGGAGGGTTTGCGCCTCAAACCCGCTTTGGTGCTGGTGGATGGCAACCGGCTACCGGTTTTGGATGTCCGGGCGGAGGCCATTGTGAAGGGTGATGCCAAGGTGGCGGCTATTTCTGCGGCCTCCATCCTGGCCAAGGTCACCCGCGACCGGCAACTGCTCGACCACCATGCGGCTTACCCCGCGTACGGCTTCGACCGCCACAAGGGGTATGGCACGGCCGACCACCTGCAGGCCCTGCGCGAGCACGGCCCATGCCCCTTGCACCGCCGCAGTTTCGCCCCGGTGCAACTCGCTGTCCGCGCCTGAGTCCGCCATGGAAACCATCACCTCCAAAGACAACCCCCTGGTCAAACGCCTGCGCGCGCTGGTCACCGACCCTGGCGCCTACCGCAAGCTGGGGCAGGTGTGGTTGGAGGGGGACCACTTGGTGCGGGCCTTGTGGCAGCGCGGTGGTGTGGCCGATGTGTTGGTGTTTTCCGAAACGGGTTGGGGCTCGGCGGACCTGCACGCCCGGCTGGGTGGCTTGCCGGACGGCCGCTGTGTGGTGTTGCCCGACCACCTGATGGCGCAGGCCAGCGGCTTGGAGCAGGCCGCGCCCGTGGGTTGTTTGTGGACCCCGCCCGCCGGCGGCACGGCCCAGCCAGGGCTGGCCACCGTGGTGCTGGACCGGTTGCAAGACCCGGGCAACGTGGGCTCGGTGGTGCGCAGTGCAGCAGCCATGGGGTTTGGTCAGGTGGTCGCGCTTCGGGGCACGGCCGCTTTGTGGTCGCCCAAGGTGGTCCGGGCGGGCATGGGGGCCCATTTCGCCCTGAACCTGGTGGAGGGGGTGGGCCCCGACGCCGTGGCCGCGTTGGGCGTGCCGGTGCTGGCCACCAGTTCCCATGGGGGCGAGTGGCTGCACCAGGCCCGTTTGCCCTGGCCTTGCGCCTGGCTCATGGGGCACGAAGGGCAGGGGGTGTCTGAGGCCCTGATGGCCCAGGCCACCCAGCGCATCCGCATCGTGCAGCCTGGTGGTGAGGAGTCGCTGAACGTGGCTGCGGCCGCAGCGATTTGCCTGCACGCCAGTGCCAGCACCCGAGCCGCAGCCGGGTTATAATTCCAAGGTTTACCCTAACCCCACGCACCCGTGGGCGGCCCACGCCGCCATTCCCTCGAAAAACACCCTTTTTCCCTGGGGCCGAGGTGCGTCCAGAACTGGAGAATCCCGTGTTTCCCGTCCCAGCAAAAGCCATCCTTGCTCTCGCCGACGGCACGGTCTTTACAGGTGTTTCCATCGGTGCCACGGGCCAAACCGTGGGCGAGGTGGTTTTTAACACCGCCATCACCGGTTACCAGGAAATCCTCACCGACCCCAGCTACTGCCGGCAGATCGTCACCCTGACGTATCCGCACATCGGCAGCTACGGTGTCAACGAGGAAGACGTCGAAGCCACGAAGATCCATGCCGCCGGCCTGATCATCAAGGACCTGCCGGTGCGCATGTCCAACTTCCGCGCCACCGCGACGCTGGATGCCTATCTGCAGCGCGAAGGCACGGTGGCCATCGCCGGCATCGACACCCGCCGCCTCACCCGGGTGCTGCGCACCCAGGGCGCGCAG
>JBEBBB010000196.1:0-3413 GCA_041158605.1 Pseudomonadota bacterium | reverse complement strand
AAAACCTTGGGCTTTGAGGTCCCGTGTGCGTTTCCATTGGGCTTCGGTGTTGCGAAGGTGGGCTTCAGCCTGTTGGATGCCTGCCTGGGTTCTGTCCAGTCCTGCTTGACTTTCCCGGTCGTCAACGGTCGCCACAACCTGCCCGGCCTTGACGGCGTCTCCTGCTTGGACCCACAACCGCGCCACACGCCCCTGGGTTTGCGCCGCAACGGTGCTTTGTTTAACCGGCTGAACCACGCCATCCAGCTCAAAGCCTTGGCCCACCGCGCGCACTTGAGCGGCCACCACCGGGACGGAGGGTGCGGTCTGTTGGGTAGCGGCCGGAAGCGGCCACAAGAACCCCGCGCTCAGCAGGCCAGAGAACAGCGCAGCCCTTAACGTTGGGCGGTGGGCGGGGGCGGGCTGGTGTGGATGCATGTCAAAAAACTCCAATGCTTAGCATTTTATCAAAATACCCCTAGGGGTACAAGGTGGTGCTGGAAGACACTTCCACTGCGTCGGTCTCGGAGGCCATGGGCACCCGGGGTGCCACCGCGCAAAACAACTCGTAAGCGATGGTGCCCGCCGCTGCAGCCACGTCATCCGCTGGTAACACGGGGCCATGGACGCTGCGCCCCCACAACACCACCTCGTCACCTACCTGCGTCCCGCGACCAAGGCGCACCAGAGGTCCAAGGTCCACCGCCAGCATGTCCATGCTGACCCGGCCCACCAGTTGCGTGCGCACGCCTTGTACCAAAACCGGGGTGCTGTTGTTGATACCCCCTGGGGCATGTCTGGGGTAACCGTCTGCATAACCGCAGGCCACAATGCCGATGCGCATGGGGCCAGGCGCCGTGTAGGTGGACCCGTAACCCACGGTGTCCCCCGCAACCAGGTCTTGTGTGCCGATCAGGCGGCTGCGCAAAGACATACCGGGCCTTAACCCCCAATCCTCGGCCGTGTGCCGTGGGTGGTCGGGCGAACCGCCATACAGGGCGATGCCAGGGCGCACCCAGTCTGTGAGCACCGTGGTGGTCTGGTGGTTCAAGGTGGCGGCGCTGTTGCACAAGCTGCGTTCACCCGGCACATCGGCCGTGGCTTGTGCAAACGCCAACAATTGGTGGGCCACCCCGTCGCGCCCCAGGCGCGGACCATCCGCATCACTGAAGTGGGTCATGAGGGTGATCTCTTCAACCTGGGGCAGTGCATTGAGCCGGGTCCAGGCGGCTCTGAAGGCGTCTGGCGCAAAACCCAGGCGGTTCATGCCCGAATTGAGTTTCAGGAAAACACGGTGGGGCTGTTGGGTCTTGTGGGTGGCCAACCAGTCGATTTGTTCGGCCGTGTGCACCACATGCCACAAGCCCAACCGGGAGCATTGCTCCAAATCTCGAGGTTCAAACACCCCCTCGAGCAGCAAAATGGGCCCGCGCCAACCCAGCGCCCTGACCCGTTCCGCCTCTTGAAGGTCCAAAAGCGCAAAACCATCGGCGGACCGGAAAGCCTCAAAAACCCTTTCGATACCGTGGCCGTAGGCATTGGCTTTGACCACCGCCCACACCCGGGCGTCACCGGACCTTTGGCGGATGTGTTGCAGGTTGTGGTGCAAGGCTTGGGTGTGCACCGTGGCGGTGATGGGGCGGGGCATGCTTGAAAATGATGAAAATAAAAATTCTGTAAAACTGGTGTCAAATACCCAAGCCCAATGGGTGTCTGGCATGCTATAACCGCGCAAACACGGACGCAGGGCGGGGCTTTCAGGCCCTACTGTTGCACACAAACCGCTCCCCAATCGCAGAGACACATCCTATTCATGCCCATGAAGCGCGGTTTCTACACCATCATGACGGCGCAGTTTTTCAGCTCGCTGGCCGACAATGCGTTGTTTGTTGTGGCCGTCGAGTTGTTGCGCAGCCGTGGAGCGCCCGAGTGGCAAAGTGCGGCACTGGTACCGATGTTTGCGCTGTTTTATGTGGTTTTGGCCCCATTTGTGGGGGCGTTTGCCGATGCCAAACCCAAGGGCCATGTCATGTTGTTGAGCAACACGGTCAAGGTGGCCGGTTGTTTGATGATGCTGGTTGGTGTACACCCCCTGCTGGCCTACGCCCTGGTCGGTCTGGGTGCCGCTGCCTATTCACCAGCCAAATACGGCATTTTGACGGAGTTGTTGCCGCCCTCTCAGCTGGTGAAAGCCAATGGCTGGATTGAGGGGCTGACCATTGCTTCCATCATATTGGGCGTGGTCATGGGCGGGCAATTGGTGGGGCCGGCTGTGTCCGGTTGGTTGCTGGGCATAGACGTGCCCGGGTTGGATACCGGTTTGGACTCTGCACCAGAAACGGCCATTGCTTGTCTGGTGTTTGTTTACGGTGTGGCCGCTTGGTTCAACACCCGTATCCCACTGACCGGTGTGGAGCCGCGGCACATGCCGCGCAACCCCTGGGCCCTGTTGCCTGACTTCTGGACTTGCAACAGCCGGTTGTGGCGCGACCGGCTGGGCCAAATTTCCCTGGCCACCACCACCTTGTTTTGGGGTGTGAGCGGGAATTTGCGTTACATCGTCTTGGCGTGGGCGGCTGCGGCGTTGGGGTACACCACCACACAGGCCTCTTCGTTGGTGGGGGTGGTGGCCATTGGTACCGCTGTAGGGGCGGTGGTGGCGTCTTTGCGCATGCGCCTGGACATGGCCACACGGGTGATGCCCTTGGGGATTGCCATGGGGCTGTTGGTGATACTGATGAACTTCATCCACAACGTCTGGCTGGCCGCGCCGTTTTTGATCATGTTGGGTGCACTGGGCGGGTTTTTGGTGGTGCCGATGAACGCGCTGCTCCAGCACAGGGGGCACAACCTGATGGGGGCGGGCCGGTCGATTGCCGTGCAAAACTTCAACGAACAGGCATGTATTTTGGTGTTGGGTGGTTTGTACAGCCTGTCGACCGGCTTGGGCTTGTCGGCCTTTGGCGCGATCACCATTTTTGGTGTGGTCGTGGCCGGGTTTATGTGGTTGATTCAACGCTGGCACCAGCACAATTTGCGCGCACACCCCCACGAAATCAGCCGCTTGCTGGAAATCGCCCGGCGAGACGATCTGCACGGGTGAACCCATGACCGCATCCGTTGACACCCGTCCCAACGCGCCGTTGTCTGACGCGGTGGTGGATGGGTTTGTGACCGACGGTTTGGCATTGCAGGCGCTCAAAGCCGGGAGTTTGCGGCGTTTGAATCTGGTTCGCATTCCCTTGCTTCGGGTGCTCGGGTTTGTGTTGATGTCTTTGGTGGCGCTGGTGTACGACTGGGCCCAGCCCGAGGCTGTGAACTGGGGGGCCTGGGGGGCTCTGGCGGCCATCAACGTGGGGTACAGCTTGGCGGCTTGGGGTCTGACCTGGCTGGCCTACGGGCGGGTCCAGCGTTTGGACCTCACCCTCTTGTTT
>JBEBBB010000195.1:0-15167 GCA_041158605.1 Pseudomonadota bacterium | reverse complement strand
GTGAGGCGGGTGTCACCACTGGCCAGCAGCCGCGCCTTGACCGGTTCGGGCAAAGACGAGGCCCGCACGTCAAACCGCAGGTGCACTGCGCTAGAGGTCTTGTTCACGTGCTGTCCGCCAGGGCCTTGGGCGCGGGTGGCCGAGACCTGAACCTGGCTGGGGTCGATGTGGAGTGCGCGTGTCATAGGGGGTACAACGGATGGGGACCATAATGGTCTCACGTATGACCGCAGTTTCAACCTTTTGTTGCACGGTAGCCACCGTTGGCCTTGTTTTGTCGGCTGCCGCTGAGGAACCCGGTGGGCGTTTGCGAGAGCGCTTGCGCGAGCGTTTGGAACAACGCGGCAGTGAGCGCACAGAGGCCCCAGCGGACCGCCTGCGGCGGCCTTCCGACACGTCCCTGGGCGCACCCACGTGGTCCGACGTGGCCTACGGCCCAGACCCTTTGCAGAAGCTTGATGTCTACACCCCAACCCGAAACGGGAAGGCCCCGGTGTTGGTGATGGTTCATGGCGGTGGGTGGAAGCGGGGCGACAAAATCCAGGGCGCGGCCTTGCAAAACAAGGTGCCGTATTACACGGGCAAGGGTTGGGTCGTGGTGTCGATCAACTACCGCCTGACACCCCAAGTCACGCCTTTGGAGCAGGCCGACGACGTGGCCGCTGCACTGGTCCATGTGCAACGGCACACGGCCGCTTGGGGCGGCGATGGCCACAAGGTGGTGCTGATGGGCCACTCGGCTGGTGCGCACTTGGTGACTTTGGTCACCGCCGACGCACGCCAGCGGTTTGCCCTACAAGCCGCCCCTTGGCTGGGCACCGTGTCGTTGGATGGTGCGGGCGTGGACATTGAAGCCGCCATGCGGGATGGTGTGTCGATGCGCCTGCTGCAGAACATTTACCGTGGCGCGTTTGGCAACGACCCCGCGTTGTGGCGGGCCGCATCACCCATGGCCCAGATCCGGCCTGGCGCTTACCCGTTGATGTTGGTGTGTTCCACCACCCGGCCTGACCAGCCCTGCGGACAAACGCAAGCTTTTGTCGACAAGGCCCGGGGTTTGGGTGTGGATGCCCGGGTGTTGCCCGTGCGCTTGTCACACAGCGAGGTGAACGCCGATGTGGGACTGGACAACGCCATGACCCAAGCCATCGACCGGTTTCTGGTAGCGGTGGGCGCGACACCCTAAACCCGAGCGCGGGCGGGCGGCTTTACCAAGTCTTCACGCCAGGCCACAGGTTTCTTCAAAACCGGGTGTGAGACTGCCGGGTGTTTCAACACCTCTGTTCGCCGTTATGAACCTCAACCCCCACCGCGCTTGGATCACCCCCTTGGTGGTCGGTGCTTTTGCCCTGTCAGCCGTGACCGGCGTGCTGATGTTTTTCCATCTGGACACGGGCCTGAACAAAACCGCCCACGAATGGCTGAGCTGGGCCATGGTGGTGGGTGTGGTGTGGCACGTGTTGTTGAACCTGCCGGCGTTCAAGCGGTATTTCAAACAACCGGTGGGCCGCGCCGTGATGGGCCTGTTTGTGTTGGTGCTGGCCTTGAGTTTTGTGCCCCTGGCCGGCGCCAAAAAAGACCCGTCGTTTGCACCGCCCTTGCGCGCCATGGCCCAGGCCCCGTTGACCGTTTTGGCCCAGGTGGTGGGCCAACCCACCCACGTGCTGCGCGCCCGCCTGGCCGCGGCCGGTTACACGGCCAACGACAGCCAGAGCCTGCAAGACTTGGTGGGTGGTGACCTGCGCGCCCAGGTGGGCTTGCTCAACCGGCTGGTGCAGGCTCAAACAACGCCACCAACTGCCCCTTGACCACCTTGCCCGCGTGGTTGCGGGGCAAGCTTGGTACCAGCACCAGGCGCCGGGGTTTTTTGTAACCCGCCAGCGTTTGGGCGCAGTGGGCCACCAGGGCGTTGGCATCGGTGGTGTGCCCAGGGCGCAAGACCACAGCGGCTGCCACCACTTCACCCCATTCGGCGTCTGGCAGGCCCAGCACCGCCGATTCCAGCACCGCTGGGTGGGCGTCGAGGGCGCTTTCCACCTCGCGAGCGTAGACGTTGAACCCACCGGTGATCACCATGTCCTTGGTCCGCCCAACGATGTGCAGGTAACCCTGGGGGTCGAACCGCCCCAGGTCACCGGTGTGGAACCAGCCACCCCGCACCGAGCTCGCCAGCAGGTCGGGCCTTTGCCAGAACGCCACTTGGCCGATGCCGTGGTGCCCCAACGTGATTTCGCCCACCGCACCCGGTGGCACCGCTTGGCCGTGTTCGTCGCGCAACACCAGTTCCACCTCGGCCGACGGCCGGCCGCAAGAGGCCAGTGGGCTGTTGTCTGGGTCGTCCGGGTGGTCCACGTGTTCGTGGGGGTACAACACACACAGCGGTTGCACCGCTTCGGTCATGCCGTATTGCTGCCGCAAGATCGGTCCAAACACGCGCAGGGCCCGGCGCAGCAAGGGCACCGGTGTGGGCGCGGTCCCGTAGTGGATGCGCCGCAGGGACGACCAGTCACCCACCAGTCCGTTCTCGATCGCGTCGACCAATCGGCTCATCATGGTGGGCACCAGCATCAGTTGGGTGATGCGGTGGGTCTCGATGGCCGCCAGCAAGGACGCGGGGTCAAACCGGTCAAGCACCACGTTGCGGGCGCCCCGCAAAAAGCACGGGAACAGGTACACGCCGGCGGCGTGGGTCAGGGGTCCCACGTGCAGCATGGCGTCGTCGACGGACAAACCGTATTCCATCCCCAAAAAGTGGTTGTTCAACCGGGTCTGTATGCGCTCGGCGGTGTACACCACCCCTTTCGGTTGCCCAGTGGTGCCGGAGGTGTAAGAGATCCGGGTGATGTGCGCCGGTGTGATCACCACCCCTGGCGGCGTGTCCGGGGCGGTTGCGCAAAGGCTGTCAAGGTCCACCGCGCCAGGCGCGTTCACCCCACCGCAGGCCAGCACCAGCCGCAGCTGGGGCAAGGCGCTTTGACCCCCACCCAGCAAGGCGCCGGCCAAACCGGCAAAACCGGGGCCCACCAGCACCGCGCTGGCTTGTGCGTCGGCGAGCACGGCCAGGTGCTCGACCACCGTGTGGCGCGCGTTCAGCGCCACGTAGGTCAGGCCGGCCTTTTCGGCACCAAAAACGCTGTCGATGCTGTGCACCGAATTCTCTAGCAGCACGGCCAAGCGGTCACCCGGTTGCAGGCCCAGGCCCGCCAGGGCGTGCGCCATGCGGTTGCTGCGCACCTCGATGTCGCGGTGGGTGTAGGTTTGGTCTTTGAACACCACCGAAGGCAGGTCGCCATGCTGTTGGGCCGCCCAGGTGACCAGGCGACCAGCCACCCAAGGGCCTGTAGGGGGAGTGGTGTGGGGGGGCATGGTGTCTCCGGTTGGCATGGGACATGATGGTAATCAACATTCAGATTGTTGACAATCTGAAAATGCTGTGTTGGAATCCGACCGAAGCACCCCCATACGCCACGCCAATGCCGAGCCCGTTCGACTACCAAACACTGCTGACCCGGTTGGTGGGCGACCATGTGTTGTTGGTCACCCTGAACCGGCCCGACACGCTCAACGCCATGAACGCACAAATGGCGGCAGAGGGGCACGACTTGTTGCAGCGTTTGCACACCGATCCTGGGGCCGTGCGGGCGGTGGTGGTGCACGGTGCCTGTTACGCGGGCGGATTGGAAATGGCCCTGACCTGCGACTTCATTTACGCAGAGCGGGACGCCCGTTTTGCGCTCACCGAGTGCCAATTGGGCCTGATGCCTGGCACGATGGGCACACAGACCCTGCCACGCGCGGTAGGTGAGCGCCGGGCCAAGGAGCTGATCTTGGGGGCGCGCGTGTTCACCGCACAAGAGGCCTACCAATGGGGCATGGTCAACGAGGTGTGTGAGCCGGGCACCGTGGTGGAGCGGGCGTTGGTGGCCGCGTCGCGCATAGCGGCCTGCGCGCCGTTGGCTGTTCGCCAAGCGAAAAAGGCCATACACCACGGCTTGCAGACCGACCTGCACACAGGCTACCGCTTTGAGCTCGAGGCCTGGTACCGCTTGCTTGACACACAAGACCGCCAAGAGGGCGTGGCAGCCTTTGTGGAAAAACGACCACCCCGTTTTCAGGGGTGTTGACGACACCGACCCCAAACCCAAAACAGGAGACAACGATGCGATTTTTTCAAACAGTATCAGGCAGTGCGGTCGCTTGCTTGTGGGGGGCCGTTGCGCTTGTGGCGACAGCCGCTAACGCCCAAGATGTTTACCCACAAAAGCCCATCACCATTGTGGTCGCGCAAGCGGCTGGTGCCGGCTCTGACATCGTGGCCCGCTTGTTGGCCCGTGAGATGACGAAAGAGTGGGGGGTGGCGGTGTTGGTCGACAACAAACCGGGTGCCAACGGCGCGATCGCCGCGCAGGCGGTGGCAAAGGCCGCGCCAGATGGGTACACCTTGTTGATGGGGTCGGCCACGGTAAACGCCGCCAACTACGCTTTTTACCCGGGCAAATTGGGCTATGAGGTCGCGTCATTTGATGTGGCGGGCCTGCTCAGCGCCAGCCCCATGACCCTCTTGGTTTCGGCGGACGCACCCTGGAAAACGGTGGCGGAGTTGGTGGCAGAGGGTAAAAAGACGGGTGGGCGTTTGAACTGCGGTTCGGGCCTGTCCACATCGCAAGTGGCGTGTGAGTACTTCGCGAAAGTGCATGGTCTGGCTGCCACCACCGTGAATTACCGATCCAGCCCCCAGGCCTTGACCGACCTGGTCGGGGGGCAGGTCCAGTACGCGTTCGCGGACAGTGCAGCCGCAGCGGCTTTGGTGCAGGGTCGCAAACTGCGGGCTTTGGCGGTGGCTGGTCCTGAGCGAGAGAAGGTGTTGCCCGATGTTCCTACATTTAAAGAACTGGGGCAGACCGACCTGCAAATCATGGGTTGGGCGGGGGTGTTTGTGCCCGCCGGTACCCCAGCCGCAGTGGTGGACAAACTCAACCCGGTGCTGCGCAAGGCCAATGACGCGCCAGAGTTTGTGGCTGCGCGCCAGAAAACAGGGGGTGTGCCCTTGAACCTGGACGTGGGCCAGGCGCGCCAGTTCATCACCCAAGAAGTCGAGCGTTGGAAGAAGCTGCACCGCGACAGCGGCGTGAAGCTTGAGATGTAAAACTGGCCCCCAATACAACCCAGTGGAGTGCGTATGAATGTGTTGTCCGACATCACCGGTACGGTCTGGAAAGTGGAAGCAGCTGTGGGCCAAGCGGTTGCAGCAGGTGACACCTTGTTGATCGTGGAATCCATGAAAATGGAAATCCCTGTCACCGCACCGGTGGCCGGTGTGGTGGCCGCCGTGTTGGTGGCCGAGGGCGAAGCCGTTGAAGACGGCATGACCGTGGTGAAGTTGCAGTGAACCCAGCCGATACCCCAACCGATACCTTTGCGGTGTGGGAAAGCGCCGTTGCTTTCCGCTTGTTTGCCGACCAGCAAGAACCCGCCTTGTCGATCCCCGACCAAGTCGCCGCCCGCTTGGGCGAGCGCATCCTGGATGGGCGCATGCCGCCGGGGGCGCGCATCGCCGAACAGGAGGTGGCCGACGAGTTCGCGGTCAGCCGTGGCCCGGTCCGCGAAGCCTTGCGCATTTTGGAACGCGAAGGCCTGGTCACCATCCTGCCTCGCCGGGGGGCCTTGGTCACCGAGCTCGGTGTGGATGAATTGCGGGATCTCATGGAAATCCGGGCAGGCCTGTTCGAACTGGTGGTGCGCAAACTGGCCGACCGGCCCCACCCCGAGTTGCTGGCGTTGTTGGAGGCGGGCGTGCGCCGGCTGGAAGAGCTGGCCCCCCAAGCCGATCAGGGGGCGCTTTACGCCGAAACCGTGTACCGCATCCACATTCTGTGCGCGCGCCTCAGCGGCAACAGCCGCTTGCAGCGCATGTTGACCGGCCTGTCTTTGCAGACCTTGCGTTACAGCAAGCTGGGCCTGGCCTCTGTGGCCCGGCGCCAGCGGTCGGTGCAGTTGTGGCGCGAGGCCACCGAGGCGTTCAAAGTGGGTGACGTCGAACGCACCGTCCGCCTGACACGGTTGCGAATTGAGGAGTCGGGTGACGAGGTCAGCCGGCTGTGGCAGCAGCGCGGCGCAGGGGGGGATGCATGAGCAACCAGGGCCACACACCAGCCGGCGAATGGGCGGCCGAACTGACCGAGTTGCAACACCGGCGGGACCAGGCACAGGCCATGGGGGGCCCAGAAGCCCTGGCGCGTTTTAAAGCCTCGGGCCGCTTGAACGCGCGCGAGCGCATTGGCCACCTGTTGGACCCAGACACCTTCCGCGAATGGGGGGCCTTGGCGGGTCATGGGCGTTACGGGCCTGACGGGCGGTTGGTGGGGGTGGACCCCACCAACGCCATCACCGGCACCGGCCGCATCGACGGCCGCAAGGTCGCGTTGCACGTGGACGATTTCACCATCCGCGCGGGCTCTTCCGAGGCCACCATCGCCGAGAAGTGGATTTACATTGAGCGCCTGGCCCACCAGTTGCGCATGCCACTGGTGCGCTTGGTGGACTCTGCCGGTGGCAGCGTCAAGCTGTTGATGAAGCTGGGGGGGACCAAAATCCCCGAGTACCCCAGCTGGCCGGCCAACGCCCTCTTGGAGACGGTGCCTGTGGTGTCCGTGGCCCTGGGGGCGTGTGTGGGGCAAGGGGCGGTGAAGGTGCTGTCCTCGCACTTCAGTGTCATGGTCCGCGACCAGGCCCAGGTCATGGCGGCTGGCCCCCACGTGGTGCAACAGGCCTATGGCCAGACCGTGGACAAAAACGACCTGGGTGGGTACAAGGTGCACCGCAAAAGCGCCTTGGTCCACAACGAGGCCGAGGACGAGGCCGATGCGCTGGCCCAGGTGCGGCGGTTTTTGTCCTACCTGCCCCGCAGCGTGCACCACCTGGCGCCTGTGGTGGCCACCGGTGACGACCCGCACCGCGCAGAAGACACCCTCAAAGACGCCATACCCCGGGACAGGCGCAAAATTTACGATCCCCGGCGCATCCTCGAGGCCGTTTTTGACTTGGGTTCGGTGTTCGAGATCGGCCGGTGGCAAGGGGGTTCGGTGGTCACCGCGCTGGCGCGCTTGAACGGCATACCCGTGGGAGTGATCGCCAACGACCCCAAGGTCCAGGGCGGTGCCATGACGCTGCAAGCCGCCTACAAAATGGAACGCCATGTGCAGCTGTGCAGCCGCTTCGGTTTGCCAGTGGTGAACCTGGTAGACCAGCCCGGCAACCAGACCGGTCTGGACGCCGAGCTGGGCGGCACCCTGCTGGGTGCCGTTCGGGTGGGGGAGGCCCTGCACCATTGCCGCTCGCCTTGGGCGTCCGTGATCGTGCGGCGTTGCTACGGCATGGCCGGTGCCTTGCACGCGCCCAAGTACGGCGAGGCGCTCAACTTCCGGGTGGCGTGGCCATCGGCCCGGTGGGGGTCGATACCCATCGAGGGTGGTGTGATGGCCGCCCACAAATCGGACATCGAGGCCGCCCCCGATCCGGCCGCCAAACGGGCCGAGCTGGAAGCTTTTTACCTGGACCTGACTTCGCCGTTTCGAACCGCTGAAAAGTTCGGCATCCTCGACATCATCGATCCCCGGGAAACCAGGTCGGTGTTGTGCGATTGGGTGGAAGACGCTTGGGAGCGTGTCAAAGCCGACCGCGTGGCAAACTAGGGTTCGTGACCCACCCCACCCCCTTGTCCCTGCCGGACCCCAGCCGTCGCGAGGCCTTGCGGTGGTTGGCCGCGCTATCGGGCGGCGCGCTCTTGGCAGAGACCGCGCGCGCCCAAACCCCCCGGTTCCAAGACAATCTTTTTGGCCTGGGGGTGGCCAGCGGTTCACCCACCCCAGAGGGGATGGTGTTGTGGACCCGCCTGGTGGGTCTGGACCCCCAAGCCTGGCCGGTGGTGCCTGTGCGTTGGGAGGTGTTGGAAGACCGCGCCGGCGGTCCGGTGGTGGCCAGTGGTGAGGTGCTGTCCCAGGCCGTTTTGGGGCACACGGTACACGCGGAGCCGGTGGGTTTATCGCCCAACCGCTGGTACCGTTACCGGTTCACGGCAGGGGGGGCTCGCAGCCCCGAGGGGCGCACCCGCACCTTGCCCAGCCCCGACGCCCAAACCACCCAATTCCGCTTGGCCTACGCCTCTTGCCAGCGCTGGGAAGACGGGCATTACGCCGCTTACCGCCACATGGCACAAGACACGCCCGACCTGGTGCTGTTTTTGGGCGACTACATCTACGAATACGCCAGCCGCAAGGGGCCTTCGGTACGCGGCCACACCCTGCCCCACATCAAAGACCTGGCCGGTTACCGACAGCGTTACGCCCTGTACCGGTCCGACCCCTTGTTGCAACAGATGCACGCGGCCTGCCCTTGGTTGGTGACGTGGGACGACCACGAGGTGGAAAACAACTACGCGGGTCCACTGTCCACCATGGGCACCGACAACCTGCCGGCCTTGCGGCTGGCCGCCTACCAAGCGTTTTACGAAAACATGCCTATACCCCGGGCAGCCGCAGTGGGGGGCTTGCAGGGTTTGTTGTCCGGCCAGCCCCTGCAGGTGCACACCATGGTGGACGTGGGGCGGCTGGCCCGCTTGTACCTGCTGGACAACCGGCAGTACCGCAGCCGGCCCGCCTGTGGCACCGCCGTGGCCGACCGCGCCCGTTCGGTCTGCGCCCTCACCCCAGAGCCAGACCGTTCCATGTTGGGGCTGGACCAGGAGCGCTGGTTGTGGGCCGGTTTTCAGGGCGCGCAGGCGCAGGGCACCCGGTGGAATGTGCTGGCCCAACAAACCCGCTTCACCCCGGCCGATTACCCCAAGGGTGTGAATGGCCAACCCGCCGCCGACAGCTGGGACGGCTACCCCGAAACCCGGCAACGCCTGTTGGACGCCCTGCAACGCGAGCGCGTGCAAAACCCCGTCATCTTGGGTGGCGACATCCACCAAAATTGGGTCGCGCGGGTCCACGCCGACCCCTTTGACGTGGCATCACCCGTGGTAGCGAGCGAGTTTTGTGGCACCAGCCTCACCTCCAACCACGGGGCTACCACCCAGCAATCGGAGCGCCTGCGGCAGCGCAACCCCCATTGCCTGTTGGCCAACGCGCAGCAGCGCGGTTACGGCCTGGTGGACCTGGCGCCCCAGCAGTTAGTGGTGACCTTGCGTGTGGTGGACGATGTGGCCCGAGCCGACAGCCCAGTGTCCACCTTGGCCCGTTTTGAGGTGCCCAATGGGCGCGGGGTGCAGGCTACCGCCGGTCGATAATGCACCATGGTTGACAACCCCGGTTCCCTCCAGGCCTTGCAGGCCCGTTATGGCCAGCGCTACCGCTGGTTGTTGTTGCTGGCGGTCATGGTGGGTGCGATGGCGGCAATCATGTCGTCCACCATCATCAACGTGGCCATCCCCGACATGAGCCACCACTTCACGTTGGGCCAAGAGCGGGCCCAGTGGGTGGCCTCCGGCTTTATGGTCGCGTCCACCGTGTCCATGTTGACCACCCCATGGATGCTGGCCCGTTTTGGGTACCGCCGCACCTATGTGTGGTGTGTGTGGGCTTTGCTGCTGGGTGGGGTGGCCGGTGGTTTGGCCAACCACTACCCGCTGGTGCTGGCGGCCCGGGTGCTGGAAGGTTTGGCCGCAGGGGTGGTCCAGCCCATACCCGCCATCATCATTTTGCGCGCTTTTGAACCCCACGAGCAGGGCCGCGCCAGTGGTGTATTTGGCATGGGTGTGGTGTTGGCACCGGCCATTGGCCCCAGCATCGGTGGCCTGTTGGTCGATGTGTTTGGTTGGCGGTCCATCTTTTTGATGGTGGTGCCGTTTTGTTTGGTGTCTTGGTGGTTGGCTGTGCGGTATGTGCCCACGTCAGCACCCGGTGGCGCTGTGGCCGGACAACACGGCAGCGCAGCCAAACTCGACACACCTGGCTTGGTGTTGGTGGGTGTGGGCACCGCAGCCCTTTTGAACGGGTTGGTCACGCTGCAACGCCAAGGTTGGGGGTTGGCCACCCCTTACGTGGTGGTGGGGTTGTTGTCCTTGTGTGGTTTTGTGGGGTGGCAGTGGCACCTGCTGCGCACCCGCAAAGGCCCACCACTCATGCAACTCACCCTGTTTCAAGACCGCCGGTTTGCCATGGGTTGCCTGGTGGCGTTCATTTATGGCGCCGCTTTGTTTGGGTCCACCTACCTGTTTCCGGTTTACATGCAAATGGGCTTGGGTTTGTCGGCGTCTTTTGTGGGCACCATTTTGTTGCCTGCGGGTTTGGTGTTGGCCGTGACGATTGCTGTGGTGGGGCGCCTCAGCGACCACCACCCCACGCACCACCTGGTCAGCTTGGGGTTGTTGTTGCTGGCCATGTCGTTTGCCCTGATGGTTACCGTGGCCGGCCATGGCGTGAGCACCACCATCGTGTTGTTGGTGGCCTGGGCGGTGCTGGGGCGCATCGGTCTGGGTTTTGTCTTGCCGTCGTTGAACACCGGGTCCATGCGGGGTTTGCCCAAGGCCGATATCGCGCAGGGTGCCAGTGTGATCAATTTTTTGCGCATGTTGGGCGGTGCCATCGGTGTCAGCCTGTGTGGCATCTTTTTGGCCTGGCGCATAGAGGCCCACCCCGAAGACCGCTTGTTGGCCTTTAACCAAACGTTTGTGTTGTTGGCTGTGGTGTGTGGGCTGTCGCTGTTCGCGGCTTGGCGCCTTCGGGATGCGGTGTCAGACCGCCCTTGACAGGCTGAACATCACGGTCGAACCCAGGGTGGTGCGGATCTCATCGCGCGCCACAACCGGCTGCAACGACCCGGCAGGTGTGCCAGAACCGGATGCCCCTAGCCTAACGATCAGGGTGTTGGGGTGGTCGGCCGCCAGTTCACTGTACAACGCGGCCCAGCCGTCGGTTTCGGGTTCGGGAGGGTCCAGCACCACCAAGTGAACCTGCCGGCTGCGCAGCACGGCCAAGGCTTGCGACGGGTTGGTCACGGTGTCCACGGTCACACCGATTTTTTTCAGGGTGTTGGCTGCGTCCAGGCGGCAGTCGGAATGGGCCGAGAGCACCAGCACGTGGGTGCCACTGACCGACCGGTGCATGGTTTCGGTGGCTGGTGTGGTGTCGGGTCCGGGTTGTGCGGTAGCGGTTGCGGCGTTTTCAATGGTGCGCCGGAAAACAGCCGTCAATTCCACACCGTCGGACACGCCCATGCGTTCGATGTCGATGCCCCCATCGGTGCTGGCGATTTGCCGCAGCAACAACCAGTTGATGCCGTCTTCAAACACCGCGCTTTGGGGGGGCTCCCGGTCGGTGTAGGTTTTCATCCAAAGGCGGGCCTGCACCGGGCTGGAGCCGACCTCCAAACGGAGGTCTATGCGGTTGCCAAACGGGGTGCTCCAGTCCAGCATGGCCTTGGCCAAGCTGAAACCCAGGGTGGGGTCGATCAGGATGTCGGCGGGTTTGAACTTGCGCCGCACCGTCACCCCCATCAATGCCAACTCGGCACGCCGTTCCTGCAGCACACATTCGAGCAGGTAGGCCAGGTCGATTTTTTCGTGGGATTGCCGCACCCGCCCACTTTGGAACCGCACGATTTGCTGCGCGTGCATGCCGCAGTGTTTCAGCTTCTCGGCGGGCAGTGCCAGCACCTTGTACTCGGCCGGGGTGATGCGCCCTTTGCTGACCAGCAGGTCCAGGCCACGCAACAACAGGCTGACCGATTCGATGGACTGCTCGGTCACGGCCACCACCAACTCGGGCCAGTGTTCGGCCATGCGCCAGTGCCCGGGTTGTTCTGACACGGCCGCGTCGTTGGGTGGGGTGTGCATAACCATTGAGTGTAGCCTTCGCTTACGCTATTTTGGCAATTTTTGTCACAATAGCAGAATGAGCATTCCCGCCCCCTACCCCCAGTCCCGCCCCCGTCGCTTGCGCCGCGATGCCCACACGCGCAACCTGGTGCGGGAGCACCGTTTGAGCCCCCACGACCTGATTTACCCGGTGTTTGTGCTCGATGGCCAGAACCGCCGCGAAGCGGTGGCGTCCATGCCCGGGGTGGAGCGGCTGAGCCTGGACCTGCTGCTACCTGTGGCCCAGGAGTGTGTGGACTTGGGTATTCCCCTGATGGCCCTGTTCCCCGTGATCGAGCCGTCCCTCAAAACCCCCGATGGGCGCGAGGCGTACAACCCCACCGGCCTGGTGCCCCGGGTGGTGGCCGAGCTCAAGGCCAAGGTCCCAGGTTTGGGTGTGATGACAGACGTGGCCCTGGACCCCTACACCAGCCACGGCCAAGACGGCTTGCTGGACGACCAGAACTACATCGTCAACGACGCCACCGTTGAGGTGTTGGTGCGACAGGCCCTGTGCCAGGCCGCAGCGGGCGTGGACGTGGTGGCCCCCAGTGACATGATGGACGGCCGCATTGGCGCGATCCGCCAGGCCTTGGAGGCCCATGGGCACATCCACACCCGCATCATGGCCTACAGCGCCAAGTACGCCAGCGCGTTTTACGGCCCCTTCCGCGACGCGGTGGGCAGTGCGGCCAACCTGGGCAAGGCCGACAAAAAGGTCTACCAGATGGACCCTGGCAACACCGACGAGGCCCTGCGCGAGGTGGCCATGGACCTGGCCGAAGGCGCCGACATGGTCATGGTGAAGCCCGGTATGCCTTACCTGGACGTGGTGCGCCGGGTCAAAGACGCGTTCAAAGCGCCCACTTTTGCCTACCAAGTGAGCGGCGAATACGCCATGCTCAAAGCCGCCGCCCAGAACGGCTGGCTGGACCATGATGCCGTCATGATGGAAAGCCTGCTGGCGTTCAAACGCGCGGGGGCCGACGGGGTGTTGACCTACTTTGCACGGGACGCGGCGCGCCTGTTGCAAACCGTGTAAACCACCGCCGTGCGGGTCTGCCACATCCACGGTTTTCGGGTGGTCGAAACCGAGACCTTGCCCGACAGCTTGCCGCCGGAGGGGTTTTTGTGGGTGGCGTTGGGGCGCCGTGAGTTCGAGCTGGCGCAAGCCGACTTGCAAGAGCGGTTGCAGGCCTGGACGCACGGCCCTTTGGTCGACCTGCATGTGTCGGATTTGTTGAACAACCAACTGCCTTCGCACTACGACTACACCGGGCAGTACGACATTTTGGTGTTTCGCCGCTTGGCCCAGGGCCAGTCGGAAACCGACCTGCAAGCACCTGGGCGGGTGTTGCACCGGCGCCAACAAAAAGGTGGGCCACCCGTGCTGCACCGCATCGACACCAGCCCTGTGGGTTTTGCCGTGTTTGACCGGGTGTTGATCACCGTGCACCCCGCGTCTTGTGCGGTGCGCGACAGCTACGCGGGCCGTTTGCAAGCCTTGTCGGATGGGTACACCCGCGCCATGGCCAGGGCCGGTGCCGACGGACCTGCCCAGCGCGAGGCCCTTCAAGGTGCATCACGGACCATACCCACCAGCCCCGCCGACCTGATGCTGCGGCTGGTCAGCCACATGGTGGACGGTTACCTGGACCTGCGCCGGGAGCTCACCCGCCAGCTCGACCACTGGCAGGCCGAGCTGCTCAACCCCAACACCCGGTTCAGCAACTGGGGCAGCTTGCTGGATGCGCGCCTGTCGCTGCACCAGTTGGACGAGATCTGCGAAGACCAACGGGCCGCTGTGCAAGACTGGATCGAAGCGCTCAACACCTGGCCCGAGGACGACCCGCTGTTGGGTGCCCGGGGCCTGGAGTTGCTCAAGGTGCGCAGCCGAGATGTGCTGGAGCACATCGAGCGGGTGATACACCACGTGCGCCGCCTCGAGGCCAGCGCCGAGGCGGCGGTGCAAATGCACTTCAGCGCCCAAAGCCACCGGGCCAACGACATCATGCGGGTGCTCACGGTGTTGACCGCCATTTTCCTGCCCTTGAACCTGATCGCCGGCATTTTTGGCATGAATTTCGATTTCATCCCCCTCTTGCACGAACAAAGCGGGTTCTGGCTCACCATGGGCGGTATGCTGGCCGTGGCGCTGGGTTTGAGCCTGTTTTTCTGGCGCAAGCGTTACCTGGCCCAATCCCGCTGAACGGGGTGCACACCCCGAACACGCGACAATAGCGGTATGAAGCATTTGTCACCACGCGACGCCTGGGCCTGGTTGCAGGCGCGCACCGCCGAGCACCCCGAGCGCCCGCCCCTGTTTGTGGACGTGCGCATGGAAATCGAGTCCCTGTACGTGGGGCGCCCCCCCGGCGTGGTGAACATCCCCTGGTACGAGTACCCCGACCTCACCCCCAACCCGACGGGGTTTGCCGCTGCGGTGCGCGCCGAGGTGCCCGGCCCCGACCACCCCGTGTTGTTGATTTGCCGCAGTGGCAAACGCACATTGGAAGCAGGGGGGGCGCTGCTGGCTGCCGGTTTTACCGACGTGGCCCATGTGGTGCACGGCTTTGAGGGCGAGTTGGACGATACCTTCCACCGCTCCACGGTGAGCGGTTGGCGTTTTGAGGGCTTGCCCTGGGAACAGATGTGACGGTGGCCGCGGCCTGCCAGCGGGTGCTGGCCGAGGTGTTTGGTTACGACCGTTTTCGGGGCCCGCAGGCCGATATCGTGGCCCACGTGGCGGCCGGTGGTGATGCGCTGGTGCTCATGCCCACGGGCGGCGGCAAATCGCTGTGTTACCAGATCCCCGGCATAGTCCGGCACCAAGCCGGGCAAGGGGTGGCCATCGTGGTCTCCCCGCTGATCGCACTGATGCACGACCAAGTGGGCGCCTTGACCGAGGCGGGCGTTCGGGCCGCCTACTTGAACTCCAGTTTGGATGCCGAGGCCGCCCAAGCGGTGGAGCGCGATTTGCTGCGCGGTGAGATCACCTTGTTGTACGCCGCCCCCGAGCGCCTGACCACCCCCCGATTCATGGCCCAGCTGCAGTCGCTTTATGAGCGTGGCTTGTTGGGCCTGTTTGCCATAGACGAGGCGCACTGCGTGAGCCAGTGGGGTCACGATTTCCGGCCCGAGTACCGGGGGCTGGCCGCCTTGCATGAGCGTTTTCCCGGTGTGCCGCGGGTCGCCCTCACGGCCACCGCCGACGCCCTGACCCGCGACGACATCGTCCACCACCTGCAGCTCGAGCAGGCCAGCCACTTTGTCAGCAGCTTTGACCGGCCCAACATCCGCTACCACATCGTCG
>JBEBBB010000194.1:0-4142 GCA_041158605.1 Pseudomonadota bacterium | reverse complement strand
ATGGCCCTGGGAATCAACACCAACTTGTCAGCACTCACCGTGCAGCGGCAGATGTCGCAGGTGCAGGGCGGATTGGGCACATCGTTGCAACGCTTGTCTTCGGGTTTGCGCATCAACAGCGCCAAAGACGATGCAGCCGGTTTGGCCATTTCGGAGCGGTTCACTTCTCAAATACGGGGGCTCAACCAAGCGGCCCGCAACGCCAACGACGGCATATCCCTGATGCAGACCGCTGAAGGGGCCATGGGTACGATCGCCAGCAACCTGCAACGCATCCGTGAATTGGCTGTGCAGGCCGCTAACGGCACCAACTCGGGGTCAGACCGTCAGGCGTTACAAGCCGAAATCAACCAACTGGCGGCGGAGATTGACCGCACCAGTGTGGTGACGGAGTTCAACGGCATGCGGGTGTTCGACCAAGCTCGCTACAGCGCCGTTGGCGACCTGAACCAACTGGCTGTTCAGGATGGGCTGACAGGTGCGGGCAGTTGGTTGGAGAACAGTGAAACCGTTGTTGCGCAGTACTACGGTTTGACCGGCACCGGTGCCCAGCTCGACATCCGCTACACCGGTGATACCGACGGCGTGGGGGGCTGGCTGGCCTACGTGCAAACCCAGGGCACAGCCGACGCCAATGGCCGCTTCAACGACTTAAAACTGCAGGTGGACATGGCCGATTTTGTGCCACCCAACTTGCCTGACGGTGGCAGTGCGCCGTACTACAACGACCGCGTCATCATGCACGAGATGGCCCATGCGGTCATGGCCAACACGACCAACTGGAGCGATTTAACCAGCAACCACCTGTGGTTTGTGGAGGGTACAGCCGAGTTCATACACGGCGCAGAAGAGCGGGTACAAGGTGACGTGGCGGCATCCAGTGCTGCTGCTGTTGTCGCAGCCATTGGTGGACCCAGCAATACCAGTGCGTTTTATTCATCCAGCTACTCAGCGGTGCGTTACGTCCATGACCGTATCAAAGCTGCTGGCGGCGAGGGCATCAAAGACGTGCTGGTTTACATGAACCAGAATGCCGGCTCCACATTGAACCAGGCGCTCGCCAATGCCTCCAGTGGACAGTTCGCCAGTGCCGCTGACGCACTGACCCAATACAACACCAACGGCGCGGCGTTCATAGGAACGTTTGATTTCACCAACGCCGACACGGGTGCCATCGGTGGGTTGGATGTGGATGGTGGGGCTGTGCGCAGCGCCACCAGCACCGTTGCCAACCAGGGCAGCCGTTCGGGTTTGAATGTGACCGATGGTTTTGTTGAAGACTACGAAACCATCGCCACAGCCAAAGGCGGCGTGACCACCCAGTCTTTCCAAGTGGGCGCCAATGGCCTTCAGACCATAGACACCCGCATAGGTGCCATGAACTTGGACACCATGGGACTGAGGACCACATTGGACGTGACCACCCTGCCCGCCCAGACCATGCTGGCCGTGGACAGGGCGTTGGACTACATCAGCGGTCAAAGGGCTGTGGTGGGCGCCCAAATGTCACGGCTGGAGCAAACCGTGGTCGGTTTGCAAATCAGCGCGGAAAACCTGAGTGCCAGCCGCTCCCGGGTACAAGACGCGGACTTTGCCACCGAAACATCCAGCCTGGTCCGCGCCCAAATTCTGCAAGATGCCGGCATGGCCATGGCCGCACAAGCGAACCAGCTACCCGAACTGGTCCTGCAATTGATTCTGAATTGATGCCAGCCTAACCACAGGTCAATGGGCCAGTTGCGCCCACACCTTGTCCAGCCGTTTGACGCTCACCGGTTGCGGCGTGCGCAACTCCTGTGCAAACAAGCTGACACGCAGTTCCTCCAGCAGCCATCGCAACTCGGTCATGCGCTCGTCTTGCACACCCTTGCGTTCGGCAAACAAACGCCAATACCGCTGGTCTTGCTGGCGCACTTCCGCCATGCGGGTGGTGTCGCGGGCGGGGTCGGACCGGTATTTGTCCAACCGAAGGGTAATGGCCTTGAGGTAACGCGGCAGGTGTTGCAGCGACACCCAAGGGGTCTCGGTGACAAACCGCTTGCCGACCAACCGCTGCAACTGCTGGGTGGCATCGGCCACCGCCTCAGGGGCGCCTTTGGTGTCTTTGAGTTTGCGGCTGGCCGCGCTGTACTCGGTCAGGACCACGCCACACAAGCGGGCCACCTCGTTGGCGATCAAGGTGAGCCGACCCCGCCCCTCGTCCAAGCGGCGTTTAAAAGCCGCTTCGCCGGCGGGCCAAGGCTCTTGCAAGAACGCGCGCTCCAAGGCCACATCGATCACCTGGGTGCGCAGCTCTTCCAGGGTGCCCAAAGGCATGTAGGCCACAGCCATTTTTTGCAGGTCGGGCAGGTTTTTTTCCAGGTATTTGAGGGCGTCTTTGATCTGCAGGGCGAACAAACGCCGCAGGCCATCGCGGTGGCGGCGCTGGGCCAGATCGGGCTCGTCAAACACCTCCACCAACACCGCGTCACCGGCATCGATCAAAGCGGGGTAACCCACCAGGGTTTGACCCTTTTTGTGCACCTCCATGATCTCGGGCCAATCGCCAAAAGCCCAGGTGGTGTGGCGTTGGGCCGCGTCTGTGGGCGCTGCGGGTGCGGGAGGAGGCGCGGCAGAGCTGGCCTGCGTACCCTTGTGGCCGGGTGGGGTGCTGGGTGTGGCGTTCACGGGGTCGGTGGCGTCGGTTGCAGCAGCACCGCCCCCCAGCTTTAAACCCACCAGGGCCTGGAACGCCCCCCGCGCTTTGGCACCCCACTCCGCTTTTAAAGCGGGCAGGTTGCGGCTGAAGCCCAACTGGCGGCCGTGTTCGTCGACCACACACAGCGCCATGAAGTGGTGGGGTTGCAGCATGTCGAGTTTGAAGTCTGTGCGTTTGACATCCAACCCGGTCCGGTCTTTCACCAGCTTGAGCAAGGTATCTGTCAACGAACCTTGTGCCCACACGCCTTCGGCGGTCAAGGCCGCAGCCAGCTGCTCAGCAGACTCGGGCAAGGGCACCAAACGGGCGCGCGGCTTCTGGGGCAGGCTTTTGAGCAAGGCCTGCACCTTGTCCTTCAACATGCCCGGCACCAGCCACTCGCACCGCTCTTCGGTGACCTGGTTCAGCACAAACAAAGGCACGGTCACGGTCAGGCCGTCGCGGGCACCACCGGGTTCGTGCAGGTAGCTCGCCTGGCAGTCCACCCCACCCAGCTTCAAGACCTTGGGAAAAGCCTGGGTGGTCACCCCCGCTGCCTCGTGCCGCATCAGTTCTTCGCGGGTCAGTCGCAACAGCTGGGGGTGGTCATGGCTGGCCTCGCGGTACCAGCGCTCCAACGCATGGCCACTCGACATGGCTTCGGGCAGTTGGGCGTCGTAAAAGGCGTAGATCAACTCGTCGTCCACCAACACGTCTTGGCGCCGGGACTTGTGCTCCAACTCCTCCACCTGGGCCACCAAACGCCGGTTGGCCGCCAGAAACGGCAAACGGGTTTCCCAACCGTCACCGACCAAGGCTTCGCGGATGAATATCTCACGGGCACCGTTGGGGTCGATGCGGCCGTAGGCCACCCGGCGCTGGTTGTAAACCACCAACCCGTACAGGGTACCGCGCTCGTAGGCCACCACCTCGGCGGCCTTTTTTTCCCAATGGGGGTCAAGCACCTGTTTTTTGAGCAAGTGGGCTCCCACCTGTTCCAGCCATTGGGGTTCGATGGTGGCCATGCCACGGCCAAACAGGCGGGACGTTTCCACGATCTCGGCACACACCAACCAGCGCCCTGGGCGTTTGCTGAGGTGGGCGCCGGGGTGCCGGTGGAACTTGATGCCCCGTGCGCCCAGGTACAGGTCTTCCGTGTCGTGTTTGCAACCGATGTTGCCCAACAGGCCGGCCAGCATCGACAGGTGCAGCTGCTCGTAGGTGGCGGGTGCGGTGTTGATGGCCCATTTGTGCTCGGCCACCACGGTGTGCAACTGGCTGTGGATGTCGCGCCACTCGCGCACCCGCCGCACGCTCACGTAGTTGTCGCGCAACAAGGCCTCGTACTGCCGGTTGGACAGGCGGTGCGCGGCTGGCTCCCCGGCCGCGTGCGGCTTACCACCCCGGGCCTGCTCCAACCAGCGCCCTGGGCGTTTGCTGAGGTGGGCGCCGGGGTGCCGGTGGA
>JBEBBB010000193.1:0-3921 GCA_041158605.1 Pseudomonadota bacterium | reverse complement strand
GGATTGGCGCACCGCTTACCAAGCTGCTGTGCTGCTCTACTTGGCTGTTATGGCTTTGTTGTATTGGCAGCGTGACAAACTGCGCACCGACGCGGTGGCGCGCCCCGCTGCAGGTGGCGCTGCGGGTGGCAGCGACCTGGCCTTTTTGCGCCTACCCGTGGTGTGGTGGTGTTTTGCCTTTTTTCTGCTCTCCACCATGACCTTGGCCGTGGTCCAAACCTACTCGGCCTCTATCCTCAAAGCCGTGCATGGGGTTGATTTTGAAACCGCCACCTTCACCCTGACCGCCTACATGTTGTGCGGTGCTGTGGGCATGTTTGTGGGTGGGTTCGTGGCGTCCAATGCGCGCCACACCGATCGCGTGGTGGGCACTGCCATGGCCACTGGGGCTGCCTTGCTGTTGTTGTGCGCGACCGGCTGGTTGGGTGGCACCGGCACCGTCATCGCTCTGGCCGCCACAGGGTTCGCCGTGGGTGTGGGTGGCCCCAGCCGCGACATGATGATCAAAAAGGCCACCCCCAAGGGCGCTACAGGCCGTGTTTATGGCACGGTGTATTCGGGCCTGGATGTGGGGTTCGCACTCTCACCACTGTTGTTTGGTGTGTTGATGGACCGTGGCCATTACGCCGCCACGTTGGCGGGCGCTGCCGTGGTGTTGTCCTTGTCGGTGGTGGCAGCGCTGGGGGTGGGGCGGCGCACGGCACATCATTGATGGGGTCTGCCGCGCACCGCTGTTGGCCATAAAAAAACCGACCCTAAGGTCGGTTTTTTTGCGCTGGCCCGCTCACAAGTGGCGGGGCCCAGGCCAATCAAGACAGGTGGCCGTTGACCAGCTTGGTCATTTCGAACATGGACACCTGGGGCTTCTTGAAGATTTCCTTCAGTTTGGCGTCGGCGTTGATGTTGCGCTTGTTGGTGGCATCTTGCAGCTTGTGCTTTTTGATGTATTCCCACACCTTTTTGGTAACTTCGGTGCGGGGTAGCGCGGCTGCACCCACGATGGCGGCCAGCGCAGCGCTGGGCGTCATGGCCTTCATGAAGGCGGCGTTGGGGGTGCGCTTGGCTGCGGGAGCAGCGGCTTTTTTGGCTGGGGCGGCAGCCTTTTTGGCGGGAGCAGCGGCTTTTTTCGCCGGAGCAGCAGCCTTCTTGGCCGGAGCGGCAGCGGCTTTTTTCGCCGGCGCTTTCTTAGCAGTTGCCATGTTTCAAATCCTTATGGAAGTTGATGTCTGACCATAGGTGAGGTGCTCTCACTCTGGCTACAGCATGCTAAACGCAAAGGCGTGTGTTTCCAAGAACAGAAACGGCTTTTTTCACTTTTTTCCCACGCTACAGGGCGGTCTTGGCCCTCAATGGGGCTTTTAGTGCGGCTTTCAGGGGGTGAGCAGGGGGCTTTTAGCCCTTGAGCCCCTGCCAGAGCATGTAGCCTGCCAGGGCGTACAACACCAGCGCAAACACCCTTTTGAGCTTTTTTACGGGCATGGCGTGGGCGGCCCGAACGCCCCAAGGGGCGGTGAGGACGCTGGCCGTGGCGATCACGCCCAAGGCTGGCAGGAACACATAACCGGCAGACCCGGCTGGCAGGCCGTCAACCCCTTGGCCCGCCCAGACGTAGCCCACGGCGTTGGCCAAGGCGATCGGAAAACCCAGGGCCGCGCTGGTGGCTACAGCGTGGGTCATGGCGACGTTGCACCAGGTCATGAAGGGCACACTGATAATCCCCCCGCCAGCCCCGACCAGACCCGACAAAAACCCGATGGCGGCGCCCACAGACCATTGCCCTGCGGTGCCAGGCAAGGTGCGGGTGGGAGCCGGTTTGCGGTCCAGCAACATTTGTGTGGCCGAAAACCCCACAAACAGTGCAAAAAACAAAGCCAGCCAATGGCCCTTGAGCACCGCAAAAACGCCAACGCTGGCCATGCCTGCGCCCAGCACAATGCCAGGTGCGAGGTGTCGGACAATTTCCCAACGGACGGCACCGCGTTTGTGGTGGGCGCGCACGCTGGAGATCGAGGTGAAAATGATGGTGGCCATGGACGTGGCGATGGCCATTTTGACCGCCAAGTCGGGGGTTACGCCCCTGCCGCCCATGATCAAGGTGATGAAGGGCACCATCAACATGCCGCCGCCTATGCCCAACAGGCCGGCCAAAAAACCGGTGCAGACACCCAGCAGGGCGAGTTCGGCGATCAGTAGGGGGTCGAGCATGGGGTAGGGTGTCTGCCCAAGAACCGGACCGTCATCCTGAACGTGGGGGTTCAGGTGGGCGAGGGCAACGTGGCTTCGGGTTCGTCTGACGCGAGACGCTCACACCCACCACGCAATGTACCAAGCCCGTGCTCAGTGAGCATTGGTTCAAGGAAATATAAAGCCCGGCCACAAGGGCAGACCATTTGATTGTACAGCGGGTGAAAGGGTGGAACTCAGAGCAATTGGCCGTCTTGCACCAAGGCCCGATCCAGTCGGTCCAGCAGGTTTTTAAGGGCGGCATCGGTGGCTGCTGGAGCGGCAGCTTCTGGCAAGGCTGCCGCTTCTGAGTTGGCAAACGCGGCGCTGCGAAGCGCCGTGGCGTCTTTTTGTGACAACTCAAAAGCGATGTTCAAAGAGGCCAACACCGCGATGCGGTCTCGGGCCTTGACCTTGCCGGCGTCGCGGATGCGGCACATGGCGGTGTCAACTTTGGCCACGGCCTCTAACAGCGCGGGCTCACCGTCCAAAGGGCAGGCCAGCAGGTAACTTTGGCCCATGATTTGCACATCGACCTGTTTGATATCGGGTTTGCTCAACGGGTCACCCCTTCCTTGTCAGCGGGTATGGTTTGGAGCAGGGCGTCTAAACGCGTGCGGGCTGCGTGCAGCTGGGATTTCAGGCCGTCCCGCTCGCTGGAAAGCGCGCGCACCTGCTGCAACAGCAGGGTGTTGGTGCGTTGCAGTTCCTCGTGCCGCACAAGCAGGCGGTCCACGCGGTCGCTGATCTGGTCGATGTAGGTCTTGGCAGCCATTTGTGACCATTGTAGGGCGCTGCGGTGACAGCCGGCACTACAATGTGCGCTGTTGGTGCTCGCGGTGTGGTTCACGCGCCGCAGTTCAACGGGAAGCTGGGAGATGGCCGCCGCCTGCGTGGCCGTCTAACCAGCGCTGCCCCCGCAACGGTAAGCGGACGGGGTTTTGTACCCCCACTTTCATCCACCCGCCACTGGCACCTTGTGTGCTGGGAAGGCGATGAAGGTTGTTTCCGCCAGCCCGGATACCGGCCAACCAGGTGGTTACCCGCTTTGTGCAGGTGGCCGTATCGCCCATGCACTGTCGGGGAAGGCGGTGAGGGCAGCTCTGTGCAGTTCAACCATGACGGTATTTTTCCAACCCCGTGTGGCCCGGTGGCTGTCGCCCCTGGCTTGTTTGTGTGTTTATGGCCACCCAGCTGTGGCCCAGACACCCGATCACACAACCCCAGTTTTGGCCACCACGGTGGTGACCGCCAACCGGGTCGAACAAGCGCTGACCGATGTGTTGGCCGATTTGACCGTGCTGGACCGTGAGGCCATTGAGCGCAGCGGCGCCACAGGCCTGGCGGACGTATTGTCCCGCGTCGCGGGTGTGGAGTTCGCTCGCCAAGGTGGCCCGGCCAACAACACCGATTTGTTTGTACGCGGCGGTGAGTCACGCTGGATGGCGGTTTACATCGACGGTATCCGTGTTGATTCGCAATCCGGCAGTGGTGGAGCGGCGTTTTCTGCCATCCCCCTCAGGCAAGTTGATCGTATCGAGGTGCTGCGAGGCTCTGCCAGCGCGGTGTACGGATCAGATGCCATGGTCGGCGTGGTGCAAGTGTTCACACGCCGGGGTGATGACAACCCAGGGCCTAAGGTGTCTGTGGGCGTGGGGAGCCGCCGCACCCACCAGCTGGACCTGTCCTTGGGTGGTG
>JBEBBB010000192.1:0-7181 GCA_041158605.1 Pseudomonadota bacterium | reverse complement strand
CCGCGTTGTAGCCCCAATCGATGCGCGCTTGGGGGTCCAGACCAAAACTGGCATCCCGGGTGCTGGTGCCCGCGTGGCCGGTGTCGGTGGAAGCCACCGCGGCCCCCTGCGCCAAGGCGGGGGTCACACCGGGGTGCAGCAACCCATATGCGGGACGGACAACCCCATCCACACCACCACCACCCTGGAACTGGAACCGCCCGTTCCAGGGAACGGGTAGGCGTACCTCGTAGCGTATCGCGTAGGGCTTGCCATCTGCGCCCAGGCGGGGCGCTATCGCCGCTTCAACCAGGCAATGCGCGGGCATGGACACCCCCGCATCCACCACCTCGCCGGCTTTGACAAACCGGGTGGAGGTGATGCGGGTGTTGTCCAGCACCAGCGCCTGCAACGCCTGGCACGCGCTGACCGCGTCGCCAGGCACAGAGGATTGGGCCCAGGCCCCAGCGCCGCCCAAGCCCACAACAACCCCAACCCCCACCCACCGCTTGACCTGTTTCATGTGATCTCCTTTAACCTTGCTCATCCAACGTGATGTTGGCCTGCTGGGCCACGGTTTTCCAGGCCCTGAGGTCGCTGGACACGAACTGCGCAAACGCGGGGCCTAACAAAGGCGCAGGGTCCAGCCCCAGGTCTTTGAGCTTTTGGCCAAACGCTGGATCGGCCATGGTTTTGTCCAGCCCACTGGACAGGCTGGTGGCCACCGCCGGTGGCAGCTTGGCCGGACCAGCCACCCCCCACCAGTTCACCACCTGCAGTTTGGGCTGCCCCAGTTCAGGAGACGCGGGCACATCGGGCAACAAGCTGTTGCGCTGCTTGTCCAGCACCGCCAACACCTTCACACCCCCCTCTTTCAACAGCGGGGCGATGCTACTTGGGCTCACCAACGAGGCGTCTATGTGCCCGGCGCGCAGATCGTTAAGCACCTGGGCGGCACCTTTGTAAGGCACGTTGTTGAACCCCACGCCCAACAACGCCTGCATCAGGTAAGCCCCCATGTGCCCCAGAGAACCCACGCCGGCAGAGCCCACACGCACCGACCCCGGCTTCGCTTTGGCCAAGCGGACAAAGGCCTGGAAGTCTGGCGTGCCCAAGTTGTTGTTGACCACCAAAGCAAACGGGCTGGTGGTGACCCGCGCCAAAAAGGTGAAGTCGGACTCCACGTCATAGCGCATGGTTTTGCGAATGGCCGGCTGTATGCCCATGTTGGCGCTGGCGCACAGCAGCAGTGAGCGGCCATCGGGCGCCGCCCGGGCAACGACCTCAGTCCCCAGCAAAGATCCCGCGCCGGGTTTGTTCTCCACGATCCAGGTGCGCTGTGTCTGGCGGGTCATGGACTCCGCCAGCAAGCGCGCGATCAGGTCGTTGGAGGCACCCGGTGCAAACGGCACGATCAGTTTGGTGGTGTCTGGTTGGGCTTGCACAAGGCCAGACAGACCAGCCACACCCAGACCACCAGCCTGCAACAGTTGGCGCCGGGTCGGGTGGGTGTTCAAGGGCGAGGAGTGTGGACGTGTGGTCATGTTTGGGAGATCCTCAGTTTCGACATTGGTAACTGGTAGCGGAACGGGAATCCCCACCCACAAAATGGGGGTAGAGGGGGTAGCGGCACAGGGGTTTGGTGGCACTCACCTCAAAAGGTGGCAACGGTTTCATGGCCGAGGCAACGGGTGCGTTGGGCGGTGTCACGCCACGTTCCACCCAATCAAAAGCCATTTGCACCAGGTTCACGTGCTGCGGTATGGGCAAGCCTGTGGTGGTGCTCACGCCGTCGCCACCATGGCTGGTGTTCGGCATGGTGTAGTAACGAACGTGCCGGTCCACTTTTTCTGCACCAAATCGTTTTTCAACGGCTTGGTGGTAGTCCATCAAGATGCGGGGGTGCGACGCGTAATCGGAGGGGCTGCTCTTGATGATCAGACGCCCCCCTTTGGCAAAAAAGGGCCCCAAGTCGGTGTTGGTGCTGTCGATGATCGCGGAGGCCGCTTGGATCTGGGCTTGGTACCGGCGCACATCAAAAGCCAACAAGTCGGCGTTGGGGTCTTTGAGGATCCCAAACCGCACCGTTGCCCCAGGTTGACCCAACGCAGGGGCTTGGCCTGCTTGGGGCTGGGGGTTGATGTTCAAAAACCCGGGCAAAGACTCTCGGCCCACGCCATAGCCCGGAAGGGTGGACAGTCCGTCGACCAACGGGTACCCGAACCGTGTGGGCGCGTGCATCTGGTGCAACGTTTTGATCTGGGCGTCAGACACACATGCCGGCCCCGTATCGCGCCCACCTTCACAGCGTATGCGCTGGTAGGCATTGGGCACCCGCTGGGGATCAAACAAGGCCTGACAGGCGCGGTAGTGGCTGATCACGCCGTCGCTGATGCCGTCCAGGGCATCGCACTGGCGGTTGACCTCTGCCCCGATGGCTGACAACTTGGTGGGTGGTATCCAGCCCTCACCCGTTTGTACGGTAGCCAGCAGGGTTTTGTGCACCACGTGGGCTGTGTACCCAATCAAGGGCGCGACCGCAACCACACCATCGTAATCTTGGGGGTACCGCTGGGCCACCTCCAGCGCTTCCCGACCGCCCTGGGAATTGCCCATAAAGTAACTGACCTGGGGTGCCTTGCCATACAAAGAGGCCATCACAAACCACACCACATCGTGGGTCTTCTTCAAGCTGGCGTGCCCAAAGTTCACCCAGGCCTCCGGGTTCAAGGCCCAGGTGGCGTTGTTGCCAGGGTCCTGGTGCCCGGAATCGCTGCCGTACATGGCGTAACCCTGCGTGAGGGGGTAAGGCGCGTTGGGCGGAAAAGCGCCCGAAATGGGGGAGCCCGATGCACCCACCGCTGCCAAGTTGGCGGGAATGTTCCCATTCAAACCCCCACCGCCCACTTGCACGGCCTTTTGGTTCCATCGTAGGGGTGTGTTCAACTGAAACCGGATAGGACCAGCCTGAGGGTCTACCGGCGCGATCTCACCGGTCACCTTGCAATGCGAGGGTAGGGCATGCACGTAGCGAGCGCCCTGCTGCTGTGGCGCCGTTGCGTTCACCACGACCGCCGACACCACACGGGCACCCGAGGTCGGCAACCCGATCCGGTTGGGTGGTACGACCATACCCACCAAAGATGAACAAGCCAAACGCGGCTCTAGGGCGGGCAGATCGGCCCAGCCTTCACGTGGCGGCACACTGGCACACCCCACCAACGCCAACGCCACCAGTGCACCTAGGGCCCATCGCAAACCCAGTTCACTTGGCTCTTTCAATACTGACATCTGAAGCTCCTGTTCAAACAACATCCGCCACACCGGGGACTCAGGGCCAAACCCGTGTGCGAACCCAATCCAACACCGCCTCGGCGACCAGATCGGGCTGCTCGGGCACCATGGCGTGTCCCGCCCGGGGCACCAGCCTGGCCTCGGCCTTCGGGCCCAACAGGCCGGTCAGCTCACCCCGTGTGTGCGGGGGCCGCCAAACGTCATCGGCCCCTTGAAGGTCAAGCAAAGGCGCGTGGGTGTGCCCGTACCACAGGGCGCGGGCCGGGCTCTGGCTGGCTTGCCGGTACGCGGTGCGCCACTGGGGGTACCAACCCGTCAGCCACACCGATGCGTCGTTGCCTGGGGCGAACATGCAGGCTTGCAAAGAGGTTAAACGCTCGGCGTTCGGACGGTTGGTGTCGGACGCGATCGCCAGTTGTTCGGCCACCCCGCTGGGAAACGCCTGGGCTGCCGCTGCCAGCACCACCACCCCAGCCACCCGGTCGGGGTACAAGTGGTCGGTGACTCGCGCCACCCAATGCCCGTAGGCATGCCCCACCACCACCGCAGGGCCATCACCCAGGGCACCGATCACCCCTGCCACGTCGGCGGCCAACGTAGCCAAGGTCATGTCGGGCGGTGGCGGGCTGCTGCGCCCCATGCCACGGGGTTGGGGACGCAAAACCCGGTGACCGCCCGCAGCGAGGCGTTCGGCCAAAGGGTCAAAATCCAGCGAGTCCCGCAACGAAGATGGCAACAGGACGATCGCAGGCCCCACCCCCTCCACCACCACATCGATCGACGCACCACCCACCGGCACCAGCACGCGCTCGCGGTCACGGTCGCGCAAGGGCGCCATCACTCCACCTGGGCCCCAGAGGCCTTCACAATCTGCGCCCACTTGGGGATCTCGTTGCGCACCAGGGCGCCGAGCTCGGATGGGGTGGACATGGTGGGCTCTATGCCCAAAGCGATCAACTGGCGCCGAAGCTCCGCATCGGCCATGGCTTTGGCCACCCCAGTGTGCAAGGCTTGCACCACCGCTGCGGGCGTACCAGCAGGTGCGAACACACCCAACCAGTTGGACACCTCGTAACCCTTTAACCCAGCCTCGTCCAAGGTGGGCACGCTGGGCAAGGCGGCCATGCGTGTGCGCGAAGTCACCGCCAAAGCACGGACACGACCCGACTTGATGTGCTCTTCGTACACGGTGTAGGAATCGAAGGTGGTGTCGATGCGGCCCGCCAGCACATCGGTCAACAAGGGCGCGCTGCCTTTGTAGGGCACGTGCACCATGTCCACACCGGCCAGGCTTTCAAACAAGGCCCCCGACAGGTGGCTGGAACTGCCATTGCCTGCCGAACCGTAGGTGTAGCGCTTCGGTTCTTTTTTGGCAGCGGCCACCAGATCGGCCACCGTTTTAATGGGCAACGCAGCAGACACCACCAGCACCCTCGGGGTGATGTGGGTCAGTGCCACCGGGGCGAAGTCTTTTTGTGGGTCGTAGCGCAGCTTGGCGTACAAGGCTGGGTTGATGGCATGGGTACCCATCGTCCCAAAAAACAGGGTGTACCCATCGGCAGGCGCCTTGGCCACGGTTTCTGCGCCCAGCGCACCACCTGCCCCCCCTTTGTTGTCGATCACCACCTGCTGCCCCAGCGCTGTGCCCAGGTGCTGGGCCAACCCCCGGGCCATCAGGTCTGCGGCCCCCCCTGCGGGAAAGGGCACCACCAGCCGCAGCGGCTTGTCGGGAAAAGCGGCCCAAGCGCGCATGGGCAACGCTGCGGCCAGCGCGGCGGCCATCAACAGGGTTCGGCGTTGGGTCGGGTGGGGTGTGAAAGGCATGGCATAGTCTCCGGTGTCAATTTGGGGGTACTCTAGAACCGATGCCCCCGCTTGCCTATGTCCCATCCGGCAGGACTGTTTTGTCGAATGGGTGCACCCTCCGCCACGACCCACACCCGATGCCCCGATTCGCCGCCAACCTGTCGATGCTCTACAACGAACTGCCTTTTGTGGACCGTTTCGAGGCTGCCGCCCGAGACGGTTTTGCGGCAGTGGAGTACCTGTTCCCTTACGACCACCCCGCTGAGGAACTGGCGGGCGCACTCCAGGCCCACGGCCTCACCCAAGTGCTGTTCAACGCGCCCCCAGGCAACTGGCAGGCGGGCGAACGCGGCATGGCATGCCTGCCCGGCCGGGAGGCCGAATTTCAAGACAGCGTCCACCTGGCCATGCGCTACGCACGGGCCCTGGACTGCCCCCGCATCCACGTGCTGGCCGGCATCGCCCCCGCCAACGCCGACCGGCAACAACTGCAGGACACCTACCTGCAGAACCTGACTTGGGCGGCCCAAACCGCTGCGGCCGAAGGCCGGGAGGTGCTGATCGAACCCATCAACCCGCGCGACATGCCCGGGTATTTTTTGAACCGCCAGGACCACGCCCACCAGCTGGTCACCACCGTGGGCGCGCCCCATTTAAAAGTGCAGATGGACCTCTACCACTGCCAAATTGTCGAGGGGGACGTGGCCACCAAACTGCGCCACTACCTGCCCACCGGGCGTGTCGGCCACATCCAAATCGCGGGGGTGCCCGAACGGCACGAACCCGGTGTGGGCGAGCTGAACTATGGCTACCTTTTGGAGGTGATCGACAGCTTGTCCGGCCCAGGGGGTTGGGACGGTTGGGTGGGTTGCGAATACCGCCCCGCCAGGGGCGCGGTACCCGGTGGTACGACCGCCGGCCTGGGCTGGCGGCCTCAGCCCTGATGCAAGGGGTCAAGCGGGTCCGGCGGGAGCTGGCCCGTTGACCGGTAGGCGTGTGGCGTGAGCCCAGTCCAGGCTTTGAAGGCTCGTGCGAATGCTTTTTCGTTTTGAAACCCCGCCGCCGCCGCCACCTGCTTGACCGGCCGCCGCGTGCGCAACAACGCGGTTTGGGCCACCCGGCGCCGCACCTGGTCCTTGAGCCCCTGCAACGTCGCGCCCTCTTCCTGCAATTGGCGGTGCAAGGTTCGCGCCGACATGTTCAAGGCCTGAGCCAGGTCGTCGGCGTTGTGGCTGGCCTCGGGGTTGTGCTGCAAAAGATGCTCCACACGCGCCACCAACAAGCGGTCGCGGTGGTACTGGCGCACCGTCAGGGCCAACGCCCGCTGCAGCATCTGGTTGGTGGCGGCCTCGTCGCGGCGCACCGGCAAGGCCAGGTAGCGCGCGTCAAACACCAAGGCCGCCCGCTCTGCCGCAAAACCCACCGGGCCACCGGGGAACAACACCGGGTACACGTCGGCGTGGGCGGGTGGGCTGTAGGGAAAACTTGAACGCACCAAAGGTAAACGCGACGCCACCCACCAACACGCCAAGCCGTGCGCGTTGCGCAACATCGACACCAAGCAAAACTCGCGCAATGGCCCCAGATCGCGCCGCTCTTCAATGGCCAAGATGGCCAGTCCCCCGCTTTGGGTCAGGGTCAGGTGCAGGTCATCGGTCAACAAAGCATGGTGCCGGCACCACCGCTTGAGTGCCCGCTCCAAGTGGGGCGCGCCCACGGACGCGCGGGCCAACATCCCATAGCTGCCCCACGGCAAACGCCGGCCAAACCAGCCCAAAGCCTCGTCGTCCAACTCCCGCATGGCGGCTTCGGACAACCACTCCATTTGGTTGGCGGTGATGCGCGCCTCAGGGTCGGTAACCGCCTGGGCGGGTATCTGCGCTTTGGCCAACGCAGCCTCTGGCGAAAGGCCCCGCTGGGTGTAGGCCAGGCAAATGGCCTGTACAAACGCCATCGGGGTTCGCGCGGCACCTCGGCCTGTGTTTGGGCGGGGGCGGTTGGTGGGCACGGGTGGGGTGTCGGTGCGGGCGACGGTCCTGAAGAGGCCTCAGCTGGCCTCGACCGGCTGGTCCCGGAACCGCATGGAAAAGTCCACCGCCTGC
>JBEBBB010000191.1:0-5787 GCA_041158605.1 Pseudomonadota bacterium | reverse complement strand
TGACCGCACCCAGACCGTAACGCCGGATGAACCGGTGGTCGCACACCAGCCAGGCCTCTGCGGCTTGGCCTGGGGGTGTTTGGCGCAACAGCGCCTGGACCACGTCGTGGTAGGCGTCGGCCTCGTTGCAAAACCGCAAACCGTTTGCGGTCACGGCTATCAACCCCGGTTTGGCGCGTTCGACCAGGTGGGGGAAATGCGCCAGGCTGCCGTCCCGCCGGGGCACCAGCGACACCGGCGCCAGCGCCGCTGCCTGCAGCAGGTTCGTGGTCACGCTGCCACCCGCGGACTCGCCCAGGCGCAAGCCATCCCCGGTGTTGCCCCATGATGCCGCTGACCAGTGTTCGTTGCCGGTGGGGGCGTGCGGCAACAGCGCCCGTTTGCGCGCCGTGTCGTGGGGGAAACCACCACAGGCCAACACCACCCCCCGGCTGGCATGTATGGCCAACTCGCCCCCAGGTGTTTGCACCACCGCCCCAGTGACGCGGTCGGCGTCTCGCAAGAGCCGTTTGGCAGGGCTGTTCACCCGGGTGTCCACGCCCCGGTCCCAGGCCGAGCACAACAGGGCGGCGACCAAGGCGTTGCCGTTGACCAGGCGCATGCCCCGCTTGTGCCAGAGCAGGTCGCGGCCGTGCCGAACCAGCAAGGCCGCCACGTACCGCCAAGAAGCCCACGACCGGGTGGCGTTCAAAAAGTGGCGCAGCTCTGCGCCCGCCGCGATGCCCAGGCCCCACAGCGTGGTCTCGCGGAGGGGGGGCTTGAGCTCCCGCACCCGGGCGCCCAGGTGGCGGCCGTCAAAAGGGGCGGCACACAGGGAGCGGCCACCCACAACCGCGTGGGGGTTGCGGCCGTGAAAATCGGGGACGGCGTTGCCGTCGATAAAGGCCAGCGCGGTGCGTCGGCGGAAAAAATCCACCATCCGCGGCGCGTGGTCCAAAAAAGCGGCCGTACGCGGACCGTCCAACCGGTCTCCCAACTCGCCCCGCAGGTAGGCCAGTGGTGCGTCGCGGGTCTCGACAATGCCCGCTGCTTGCGCCAAAGGGTTTCGGGGCGCCCATATCCACCCGCCAGACCATGCGGTGGTGCCACCCAAAACCGGCTCTTTCTCGACCACCACCACCTTCAAGCCCAGGTGCGCGGCGGTGACCGCAGCTGACAAGCCCCCCGCGCCCGAACCGACCACCAGCAGGTCGCAGTGCAAGTCGGTGTGGTGGTCTGTGGCGGGCATGCGATGGGGGCGGCTCAGGCCGCGTAGATGGGCTTGCGGCCGGTGGCGGTGGGGTCGCTCCCGGTGTCGGCGGTGAGTTTGAAAAAGGGCGAGGCCCCGCTGGCGGCGGCCAGTTGGGCGGCGGTGGACAGCAATTCAGGCCCCAGCGCTGCCATGCGTTCAGGGGTGAAGCGCACCGTTGGCCCTGCGATCGTCAAGACCCCCATGGCGGGCTGCCCCTGGAAACGCACCGCGGCCGACATCGCTGACAGGCCCAGGCTGTAGGTGTCGGTGGTCATGCTGTAGCCCCGTTCCCGGGTGGCGTGCACGGCCTGTAACACCGCCTGCAAGGTGGTGGGCGCAGCGGGTCCAAATTGGTCGGGTGTGCCCATGCCTTGTTTGGCCACCAGGGCCAAGGCGTCGTCGTCGGCCATGGTGGACATCCAGGCCCAGCCGGATGATGAACAGGACAAGCGGGCGTCGCTCCCCATGTCGGGGTCGTAGCGCAGGCCCTGGCGCGCGCCTTGCGCGCGGGCGACCCAGGTCAGGCGCTCGCCGTCGACCACGGACAGGCGGACCAGCTCACCAGACACCTCGGCCAGCCGGTTGAGCAAAGGCTGTGCGATGTCCACGATACCGCTGTTGCTCAGGTAGCTCAGGCCCATGGCCACGAGTTTGGTGGACAGCATGTAGTCACCGTGTCCCCGCGTTTGCCGCACGTAACCCAGCCGAACCAGGTCGGTCAGCAGGCGGTGCACCGCGCTGCGGGGGATGTTCAGCCGGTCGGCCACCGCCGCCAATTCCATGCCCTCGCCGTGTTGCGAGAGCAGCTCCAAAATGCCCAAGGTGCGTTCCAAGACACCGTTCATGCGCGGTCTCCTGCCTGGGGGTACCAAGTGGTCCAAAACATCGTTCGTTCTCCGGTCTGTGGTCAGCCGGGCAGGGTACAGGAAATGGCCCGACCCATGGCAGCGGCTTCGTGAACGGCCAGGGTGGCTTGCAGCGTGCGCAAACCGTCTTGTGCGGAGCAGAGTGGCGATTCGCGCCCCTCGACCACCGCTGCAAAGTGCTGCAACTGCCGGGTGTAAGGATCGGCGCTGTGCACCATGGTTTGTTCGCGGGTCATTTCCGCGTGCCAGTGGCGCTCACCCCGGTAGGTCCACAAGGCCAGGTCCGGGAGTGACAGGGAGCCATGGGTCCCCGCGATCAGGTGGGAGGGGGCGTTTTGGCGGGGGTACTGGGGTTGCTCGCCAGCCGCAAAATCCCAGCACCACGGCGACGTGACCGTGTCCGACACCACCACCGTGCCCAGCGCCCCGTTGGTGAACCGGAGCACCGCCGCAGCGGTGTCTTCCACCTCAAAGCCGCGCACGGCCCGGCTGTCGATGGCCTGCACCTCGGCGATGTCGCCGATCAAAAAGCGCAGCATGTCGATGTCGTGGATGAGGTTGATCAGCACAGGGCCACCCCCCGCTTGCCGCCGCCACGCGGCGTCGAAATAGCTGTCGGGCTTGAGGAACATGGCCAAGGCGGTGGCCGAGACCACGCGCCCCAGGTGCCCACCCGCGATCAAAGCCTGCGCCTTCTGGTTGATGGGGTTGTGGCGGCGGTGGTGGGCCACCAACACCGGTGTTTTGTGGGCCGCTTCTGCGTCTACCAAGCGTTGCGCGTCGGCCACCGTGTCGGCGATCGGTTTTTTCACCAACACGCCAACCCCCTGGGCCAGGCAATCGGAGGCCACGGGCACGTGGGTGGCGTTGGGGGTGGCCACCACGGCCCCTGCGGGGCGTGTGGCCTCCAGCAGCTGCCGGTGGTCCGGGAACCAGGGCACCCCTGCGGCACGCGCCACCGCCTCCCCGGCGGGGGTGGGGTCTGCCACGCCAACCAGCGCGAGCTGGGGGGTTCGCAGGATGCGGTCGATGTGGGTGCGCCCGATGGCGCCAGCCCCGATGACCGCCAAGCGTGTGCTGTGCATGGGTGGTTGTTTGTGGGTGTTGTGTGGTTGGCGAGTGTATCCTAAAATAGAATTAAATTCAATAGTTGAATGGTATTCCACTTTTATGTATGATGCGGCCACAGTTCGACACCACCAGGGCGAGACACATGACCCAAACACTCAACGGCGCCACCCGCATCCACCACATCGTGGGGGACCCAATCGCGCAGGTGAAATCGCCTGCGGGCGTCACACAGGCGTTTGCCGACCACGGGCGCAACGCGGTGTGTGTGCCGGCCCACGTGGCGCCTGCAGACCTGGCGGCTTGGGTGGCAGGGGTCTCGTTGGGCCAAAACGTAGACGGCATCATCGTCACGGTGCCGCACAAATTTGCGTGCCGCGACCTGTGCACCACGGTCTCCGAGCGGGCCGCTTTTGTGGGAGCGGTCAACACCATGCGCCGCAATCCCGATGGCACCTGGCATGGCGATATGTTTGACGGCCTGGGTTACGTCGAGGCGATGCGTGCCCACGGGTGTGAACCCGCCGGGCGCCGTGCGTTGTTGGTCGGAGCAGGTGGTGCAGGGTCTGCCATCGCCCAAGCGCTGGTGGTGGCTGGTGTGACCGAACTGGCGGTCCACGACGCCGATCCGCGCCGGCGCGATGCCTTGGTGGGCCGCCTGTCGGGTTTGGGCTTGGGCCGGGTGTCAGTAGGGTCCTCTAATCCCCGGGGTTTTGACATCGCCATCAACGCCACGCCCATTGGTATGCAAGCGGGCGACCCCTATCCCATGGACGTTTCGGGTTTGAGCGCCAAATTGTTTGTGGGTTGTGTGATCACCGCGCCTGTGGTGTCGCCCCTGGTCCAAGCGGCCCGCGACGCTGGGTGCGCCACCCTGACCGGTGCCGATATGTTTGCCCGCGTGCGTGACCTGATGGTGGCCTTTCTTCTCGAGGTGGGTGCATGAAATTGCTTCAACAAGGGCTGCAAGGCATTGCAGATGGCGACCACTTTGACCTGGTGGTGGCCGGTGCCGGTGGCGCCGGTTTGTCGGCGGCCTTGTTTGCCGCATTGACGGGCGCGCGCGTGTTGGTGGTGGAGCGCACAGCGCATGTGGGGGGGACCACCGCGTGGTCAGCGGGCACCACGTGGGTACCGGGAACGTCGCATGCACCCCAAGTCAACCCCCAGGATTCCTTGGCAGCGGCCCAAACCTACCTCCACAACGCGGTGGGTGATCGGGCCCCTGGCGCTTTGCGACAAGCTTTTTTGGACCATGGGGCTGAAGCGGTGGCCCAACTGGAGTCTCGCACCGAGGTGAAATACCGGCCCTACCCCAAACACCCCGATTACATCTCCGACCTCGCAGGCTCCACCCTGAGTGGCCGGGCCTTGGAGCCGGTGCCATTTGATGGGCGTTTGTTGGGCGATCTGTTCCCCTTGTTGCGCCCGCCCATTCCGGAGTTCACCGTGTTGGGGGGCATGATGGTGGACCGCACCGACATCAACCACCTTTTGGCGTTGGGCCGGTCTTGGCCCTCGCTGAAACACGCGGTGCGCATCCTGACCCGCCACCTGATGGACCGTTTGCGTTACCCGCGGGGCACACGTTTGGTCATGGGCAACGCCTTGGTGGGCCGTTTGTTGTACGCCTTGTCGAAGCACCCCCAGGTGACCCTGACCATGGAGACCGAGATCACCGCGTTTTCGACCGGTCCACAAGGTGTCGACGGTGTGACCTTGCTTTGTGGTGGTGTGTCCCGCCAGGTGCGCAGCCAGCGGGGTGTGGTGCTGGCCAGTGGGGGGTTCAACCGGCACCCGGACTTGCGGGCGCGGTTGTTGCCCGGTATCCCTATGGATTGGTGCCCTGCCGCGCCCGGACACACCGGACAACTCCACGACCTGGCCATGGGTTTGGGTGCCAGCTATCCCGAAGGGGGGTTGAGCCCCGCGTTCTGGGCCCCGGTTTCGCTGCGCAAACGCCCCGATGGCAGCACCGCTGTGTTCCCGCATTTTGTGATGGACAGGGCCAAACCCGGGGTGCTGACCGTCAACCAAGCGGGTGAACGGTTTGTCAACGAAAGCACGTCTTACCACCTGTTTGGTCTGGCCATGCAAGCGGCCCACCCAGTGTCCCCGGCCATACCGGCTTACCTGGTGTGTGACGCCAGGGCGCTGCGCCAATACGGTTTGGGCATGGTCAGGCCGGGGGGCAAAGGCCTGTCGCCATTCCTCGCCGATAGATACCTGACCGAGGCGCCTACCCTCGATGCGCTGGCCACCCAATTGGGCATGGACCCCGCGAAACTGGCACGCAGTGTCCAGCAGATCAACACCGCCGCCGCGACCGGGGTGGACCACGCTTTTGGACGGGGCACGACCGCCTACCAACAAAACCTGGGCGACCCCACCTGGCACGGCCCCAACCCCAATCTTGGGGCTTTGCAGGAAGCTCCTTTTTACGCGGTGCGTTTGTACCCAGGAGACATTGGTGCCTCGACCGGTCTCCAAACCGATGCCCAGGCACGGGTTTTGAACGCCGAGGGCGCCCCCGTTGGAGGCTTGTATGCGGTGGGCAACGATATGCAGTCCATCATGGGTGGGACCTACCCCGCGCCGGGTATCACCATCGGCCCCGGCATG
>JBEBBB010000190.1:0-3307 GCA_041158605.1 Pseudomonadota bacterium | reverse complement strand
TTGGGCATCGACACAGCCCAGCAAGCCGGGCCATGGCTCCAATTGGGCTTGCAGGGTGAGTCGTCACCCCACCGGCTGGACTGGCACCGCTGCGGCACGGCGGCGCAGCTGCCCCCCGTCTACGCACAGGCAGTCGAGCTGTGGCTGCTGGTGGGGCCGGGCAGTTTGTCGGTGCTGGAGGCACTGAACGAGCCCCTGAACGCGGTGCCCCACACCACGGCCGTGCGGGTGTTTTACACGTCCAACGCGCTGATGGAAAAGCTGCTGCTCAAACGCTGGAAACAAGGCGCAAAAGCCGCATTGGCTTTGATGGAACTGCCCGACACCGACCCCAAAACCCTGTGGTTTGTGCTTTGCGAGCAATTGTCCAAAGTGCCCACACCGCCGCCTGTGCAGGCGGACTTTCAAGACACCCAAACACTGAACGAACCCCGGAGATTTTTTATGCCATCCAACCTGAACGCCTCACTGGACGCCGTGCTGACCCTGGACGGGGCGCTGGGTGTGGCCTTGGTGGACCATGTCAGCGGCATGTGCTTGGCCAAAGCCGGTGGCGGGGTGGACCTGGACTTGGCTGCGGCGGGCAACACCGAAGTGGTGAAAGCCAAGCTGAAAACCATGGACATGCTGGGCATCAAAAAGGGCATTGAGGACATCCTGATCACCCTGCACAACCAGTACCACCTGATTCGCCTGGTGCCCAACCACCCCGGCCTGTTTCTGTACCTGGTGATGGACAAGGCCAAGGGCAACCTGGCCCTGGCCCGCTACAAACTGATGGACATCGAGCGGTCGTTGGCCCTGTGAGGGCAAAAAACGGTCAGGCCGGGGCCACCCGGAACGCTGACACCTGATCCACCAGAAACCGGGCTTGCTGGTTCAGGCTGTCGGCGGCAGCGGCGGCCTCCTCCACCAGCGACGCGTTTTGCTGCGTCACGCTGTCAAGCTGCGACACCGCATCGCCCACCTGCGAAATGCCGGCGGTCTGCTCGGCCGAGGCGGCGTTGATTTCAGCCATCAAATCGGCCACCCGCTTCACTTGGCCCACCACCCCTTCGATCGCACCGCCCGCGCGGGCCACCAGCGCGTTGCCCGCATTCACTTTGTCCACACTGGCGCCGATCAGGTCTTTGATTTCTTTGGCGGCTTCGGCGCTGCGCTGGGCCAGGCTGCGCACCTCACCGGCCACCACGGCAAAGCCCCGGCCTTGTTCGCCGGCCCGGGCGGCTTCCACCGCCGCGTTCAGCGCCAGGATGTTGGTTTGGAAGGCAATGCCGTCGATCACGCTGATGATGTCGCCAATTTGGCGCGACGACTCGCTGATGTCGCCCATGGTGGCCACCACCTGCCCCACGATCTGTCCCCCCTCGACCGCCGCTGCCGACGCCGCATGGGCCAGCTGGGTGGCCTGTTGGGCGGTATCGGCGTTGCTTTTCACGGTGCTGGCCAGCTCCTCCATGGAGGCTGCCGTTTCCTCCAAGTTACTGGCTTGCTCTTCGGTGCGCTGGGACAAATCGTTGTTGCCCGAGGCAATTTGATTGGAGCCGGTGGCGATGTTGTCGCTGGCGCGGCGCACGCCCGATACCAGCGCCACCAAGGCGTCTTGCATGTGCTTCATTGCCAACACCACACTGCCGGGTTGAGCGCGCCGGGTGTCAATCGCGGAGGTCAGGTCGCCCGCCGCAATTTGGTTGGCCAGTCGCGCCACGTCAGCAGGTTCGCCCCCCAACTCGCGCGACAAACGCCGGGTGAACCACACCCCAATCACCACCCCCATGACCAAGCCACCCACAGTCAAAAAAATCAGCAACGCATGCACCCGTTCGTAGACCTCGGTGGACTGGCGGTCCAAGCCTTCGGCGTTTTGCACCTTCAGTGCCACCAACTGGGACAGCAAATCGTCAAGCTTGTTGGCTTCGGTGCGCAAAGGGCCGTTGACATAGTTGGTGGACGCTCGTGCCTGCGACACGGCTTCGGTGTTCAGCAAGTCCACCGCCTGGGCCAGGCCTTGGCGGTAGAGCGCAAGTGACTGGTCAATTTGCGTGATCAGCGCAAACCCGGCAGGGCTGTAAACGGTTTGCTGGGCAAGCTTCACCTCATCCGCCACCCGCTGCAAACGTTGCTGGGTGTTGTCCAAATGGGTTTTGCGCTCGGCCAGGTCATCGGCCAGGATGGCGTTGCGCAGTGCGCGGCCGGCGGCCAGCAACTCGGCGTTGGCTTCCGAGGCGTGGCGCAAACCCTGGGTTTCTTTGTTGTACATCTGGTCGGCCAGGTTGTGCATGTGCTCTGTTTTCAGCACACCCTCCAGTCCGATAAAGGCGCCGATCAGCGCGACAGCTGTGAACCCCAACACCAGTTGGGTGCCGACCTTCAAACGGTTGAACCATTGCATATGAACCTCTCCCTGTTGTGCTTTTTTGCACATTATTGATAACAAATGTGATTTTTACATCAAATTTGCCACCTCACAGGGGAGGAAACCCCAGGGAGCCACAGCCACTCCCCGGGGTCAGTGGTCACACCGCGCGCCAGAACACGTAGTCGGCGCTGTACTTCACCACCTGTTTCTGGCCTGCGTTGCCCGCGGCACATGCCATGGCTGGGGCCACGCCGCCTTGGGTGGCCACGCGCTGGATGTGGCTGATGCCCTGCATGGCCCCCATGCCGGTGGCGGGGTTGGCCTTGACCAGCTGCAACGGAATGCTGCCCGCCGCCGCCGGGGCCACCGCCAACTGGGCGCCCGTGACTTTGGAGCCGTCGGCCGACTCCCAGGTGGCGGGCGGGCCGTAGTAGCGGCCTGCAGGTTTGCCCGCCATGTCGGTCATGGTGGCGTTGGGGCCCACAAACACCCATTCGAATTGGGCGGCCATGTCTTTCTTGGCGCGGCATTCGTAGGTGATGTCGCCACCCGACACGCGGGTTTGCATCACCACCTTGTGGCCTGCGGGCACCTGCACGGCAGCGGGCAAGCTGGCCTGGCTGAACGTGGAGGCGGGCGTGGTGGGCATGTGGCCCGAGCAAGCGGCCAAAGAAGCAACGGCGGCCAGGGCCAGGGCAGATTTGACGTACATAGAAGGCACTCCTGAGGGGGTTGATAGAGCCTTCAATACGCACCCCCCACCCACCCAGATTCAAAACCCCACAACGTGTGTGGAAAACACATCCAAACCACTGAGGTCATGCGTATCAATGGGGTCCGTTTAACCCACCTGAAGGAAATGCCCCATGCCCCGACCCAGCCTTTCTCGCCCTCTCAGCACCGCCGCCATCGCCGTGGCCGCCGTGATCACCGCTCCGTTGGCCGCCC
>JBEBBB010000189.1:0-3503 GCA_041158605.1 Pseudomonadota bacterium | reverse complement strand
CCGCTACGCGGTGGAGCAGGGCCACCGCACCTTTGTGGTCAGCTGGCGCAACCCCGACCAGTCTTGTGCGCAAAAAACCTGGGACAACTACATCGAAGACGCCGTGATCCGCGCCATTGGCGTGGTGCAGGCCATCACCGGCGCCGACGACATCAACGCCCTGGGCTTCTGTGTGGGCGGCACCATGTTGGGCACGGCCCTGGCGGTGTTGGCTGCGCGCGGCGAAAAACCTGTGCACAGCGCCACCTTTCTGACCACCTTCCTGGACTTCACCGACACCGGCATCCTCGACGTGTTCATCGACGAGAACTTCGTCAAGTTCCGCGAGATGCAGTTCGCCCAAGGCGGCCTGATGCCCGGGCAAGACCTCTCCACCACCTTCAGCTTCCTGCGGCCCAACGACCTGGTCTGGAACTACGTGGTGGGCAACTACCTGAAAGGCGAAACCCCTCCGCCTTTTGACCTGCTGTACTGGAACAGCGACAGCACCAACCTGCCCGGGCCATATTACGCCTGGTACCTGCGCAACACCTACCTGGAAAACCGCCTGGTCAAACCGGGTGCGACCACCGTGTGTGGCGAGTCCATTGACCTGCGCCAGGTCGACATCCCGGTTTACATCTACGGTTCGCGCGAAGACCACATCGTTCCGATAGGCGGCGCCTACGCGTCCACCCAGCACCTCCCGGGCAAAAAGCGGTTTGTGATGGGGGCCTCGGGCCACATCGCCGGCGTGATCAACCCTGCCAGCAAAGGCAAACGCAGCCACTGGACGGCACCCGCCGGGCAGTTCCCCGCTAGCTACAGCGACTGGATGGCCAAGGCCACCGAACACCCCGGCAGTTGGTGGGGCGACTGGGCCCAGTGGCTCAAACCCAACGGCGGTCCCCTGGTGGCCGCACCCAAAACCTACGGCAACCGCCAACACAAGGCCATCGAACCCGCCCCCGGGCGTTACGTCAAGGCCAAAGCCTGATTTTTTTGTCACTGAGGAGTCAAACATGGAAGACATCGTTATCGTTGCAGCCGCCCGCACCGCCGTCGGCAAGTTCGGGGGCAGCCTGGCCAAAACCAGCGCGCCAGACCTGGGCGCCACCGTCATCAAAGCCCTGCTGGAGCGCACCGGCGTGGGCGCCGACCAGATCGGCGAGGTCATTTTGGGCCAGGTGTTGGCTGCGGGTGCCGGGCAAAACCCCGCCCGCCAGTCCATGATGAAAGCCGGCATCGCCAAAGAAACCCCCGCCTTGACCATCAACGCGGTGTGCGGCTCAGGCCTGAAGGCCGTGATGCTGGCCGCGCAAGCCGTGGCCTGGGGTGACAGCGAAATCGTGATCGCGGGTGGCCAAGAAAACATGAGCGCCAGCCCCCACGTGTTGCTGGGCAGCCGCGACGGCCAGCGCATGGGCGACTGGAAAATGGCCGACACCATGATCGTTGACGGCCTGTGGGACGTTTACAACCAGTACCACATGGGCATCACCGCTGAAAACGTGGCCAAGGCTCACGGCGTGACCCGCGAGATGCAAGACGCCCTGGCCCTGGGCAGCCAGCAAAAAGCCGCCGCCGCCCAAGAGGCCGGCCGCTTCAAAGACGAAATCGTGCCCGTGGTCATCCCCCAGAAAAAGGGCGACCCGCTGGTGTTTGACACCGACGAGTTCATCAACAAAAAAACCAACGCCGAAGCCCTGTCCGGCCTGCGCCCCGCCTTTGACAAGGCCGGCTCGGTGACCGCGGGCAACGCCTCGGGCATCAACGACGGTGCTGCCGCCGTGATGGTCATGAAAGCCAGCAAAGCCGCCGCCTTGGGCCTCAAGCCCATGGCCCGCATCAAGTCCTTTGGCACCAGTGGCCTGGACCCCGCCACCATGGGCATGGGCCCCGTGCCCGCCTCGCAAAAGGCCCTGGCCCGAGCCGGCTGGTCCGCCAGCGACGTGGACCTGTTTGAACTGAACGAGGCCTTTGCCGCCCAAGCTTGCGCGGTGAACGCGGCCCTGGGCATCGACCCCGCCAAGGTCAACGTCAACGGCGGCGCCATCGCCATCGGCCACCCCATCGGCGCCTCCGGTTGCCGCATCCTGGTCACCCTGCTGCACGAAATGCAGCGCCGCGACGCCAAAAAAGGCCTGGCAGCCCTCTGCATCGGCGGTGGCATGGGCGTGTCCTTGGCCGTTGAGCGCTGAGCCTTCACCCCCATACAAACACTTTTTCACAACACTCAGAGGAGTACACACATGAGCCAAAAAGTCGCATACGTCACCGGTGGCATGGGCGGTATCGGGACCGCCATTTGCCAGCGCCTACACAAAGAGGGCTTCAAGGTCATCGCCGGTTGCGGCCCCACCCGCGACTACAACAAGTGGTTGGACGAGCAAAAAGCCCTGGGCTACACCTTCTACGCGTCGGTGGGCAACGTCGCCGAATGGGACTCCACCGTCGAAGCCTTTGCCAAGGCCAAGGCCGAACACGGCGTGATCGACGTGCTGGTGAACAACGCCGGCATCACCAAAGACCGCATGTTCCTGAAAATGTCGAAAGACGATTGGGACGCGGTGATGAGCACCAACTTGGACTCCATGTTCAACGTCACCAAACAGGTGGTGCCCGACATGGTGGAAAAAGGCTGGGGTCGCATCGTGAACATCAGCTCGGTCAACGGTGAAAAAGGCCAAGCCGGCCAGACCAACTACTCGGCCGCCAAGGCCGGTATGCACGGTTTCTCCATGGCATTGGCCCAGGAGCTGGCCACCAAAGGCGTGACCGTGAACACCGTCAGCCCTGGCTACATTGGCACCGACATGGTCAATGCGATCCGCCCCGATGTGCTGGAAAAAATCGTGGGGACTGTGCCTGTGAAGCGCCTGGGCAAACCCAGCGAAATCGCCTCCATCATCGCCTGGCTGGCCAGCGAGGAGGGCGGCTACGCCACTGGCGCCGACTTCTCGGTCAACGGTGGTTTGCACATGGGCTGATGGCCGGTGCACCCGCCCAAAACCCCGCCTCGGCACCCCGCCTTGGCGGGTTTTTTTGTGGAGGCTTGAGCGCGCGGTGTGCTCAGTACAGGTTGGCCAAGGAGGCTTTCAAAAAGCCCCCATCCACCACCAGGTCCTGGCCGTTCACGTAGGCCGAGGCGCTGCTGGCCAGAAAACCCACCACCTGACCGATGTCGGCGGGCGCCCCGATGCGGCGGGCCGGGATCTTGGATTCGCGCTCTCCGCGTTTGCCAGGCACTTGGTAAAAGGCCTGCGAGAGAGGCGTCAAGATCATGCCGGGGCTGACCGAGTTGGCACGCACCCCGCGCGGCCCCCACTCCACCGCCATTTGGTGGGTCAGGGCCCGCAACGCGGCTTTGGTGGGGCCGTAGGCGCCCACCTGGGTCGTGACTTGGGCGGCGATGGACGCGATGTTGACGATGCTGCCGGCCTGCCGCTCGAACATCATGGGCACCAGCGCTTGTGCGCAGAGCAAGGCGCCCCGCAGGTTGACGTGGAACATCTGGTCCCACA
>JBEBBB010000188.1:0-3750 GCA_041158605.1 Pseudomonadota bacterium | reverse complement strand
TTCCTGGGCTTGGCCGTGTGGGCCACCCAAATGGCCTGGATCCCTATTTGGGCTGCAGGTGTCATCAACGGTATTGGCCACTTCTGGGGCTACCGCAACTTTGAGGCCACCGACGCCAGCACCAATGTGTCCCCCTGGGGCATCATCATCGGTGGTGAAGAACTGCACAACAACCACCACACCTACCCCACCTCGGCCAAGTTTTCGGTCAAGCCCTATGAGTTCGACATCGGCTGGATGTACATCACCGTGCTGCGAACCTTCGGTTTGGCCTCGCCCAAAAAGACCCCGCCCCGCATGGCTTATGGCGACGTGAAACCCGTGGCCGATGAAAAAACCCTCGAAGCATTGATCGCCAACCGCTACGAGGTCATGGCCGGTTACGCCCGCCAGATGCGCGCCGCCGTGCAAGCCGAGCTCGACAGTGTCAAGGCCCGCAGCGCCGACGCGTCCGTCCTTGAGGCCGCCCGCCGCTGGCTGCACCGCGACGACGACAAGGTGCCCGCCCAGTACAAAGCCAAAGTGGAGCAGGTGCGTGCCGCCCACCCCACCTTGGCCAAAATGCACGCCATGCGTGAAGAGTTGCGCCAGCTGTGGTCCAGCACCACCGCCACCCGCGAGCAACTGGCCGCTGACCTGCAGGCTTGGTGCCGCCGCGCCGAAGAAAGCGGCATCGCGTCCCTGCGCGAGTTTTCGGTGAAGTTGCGCTCGGTGCACGCTTGACCCCCGCCGCCCGCCAGGGCGTGTGGCATCTCCCCCCAAAACCGCGGCCATGGCCGCGGTTTTTTTGTGCCTGTGTTGTGGCTTGGTGGGGGGGCGGGCACAAAAAAACCGCCTGGGTCGCCCCGGCGGTTTTGACAGGGATGTGGGGGCCAAGCCCCGCACATCACTTGAGTTTGATTTCTTTGTATTCCACGTGTTTCCGAGCTTTGGGATCAAATTTCATGATCAGCATTTTCTCGGGGGTGGTTTTTTTGTTTTTGGTTGTGGTGTAGAAGTGACCGGTGCCGGCAGTGGATTCCAGCTTGATCTTCTCGCGTCCGCCTTTGGTTGCCATGGTGCTGTCCTTTAACGATTAGGCTTGACCACGTGCACGCAGGTCGGCGAGCACGGCATCGATACCGTTTTTGTCGATCAGGCGCAGGGCGGCGCCAGACACGCGCAGGCGCACCCAACGGTTTTCGCTCTCGACCCAGAAACGGCGGGATTGCAGGTTCGGCAGGAACCGGCGCTTGGTTTTGTTGTTGGCGTGGGAAACGTTGTTCCCGACCATGGGCTTTTTGCCCGTGACTTCGCAGACGCGTGCCATCGTGGACACTCCTAAAAGAAATTAACGGCCTGGGCCGCACCTCGCTTTTGTCCTGTGTTGTGCCGACTACCGGGTGGCTTGTTCAAGGCCAACCCAGACGGCTCCGGCTCAAAAGCGGTTCAGTTTTTTTGCCACCCCAAAAGGCAGCAAACCCAGCATTATACCTGCTGTTCCAAAAAACGCTGCGCGTCGAGTGCGGCCATGCAGCCGGTGCCCGCGCTGGTGATGGCTTGGCGGTAGATGTGGTCTTGCACGTCACCGGCGGCAAACACACCCGGCACGCTGGTTTGGGTGGCAAAACCGTTCTGCCCGCCGTGGGTGACCAGGTACCCGTCTTTCATGTCCAACTGGCCTTTGAAAATCTCGGTGTTGGGGCTGTGGCCTATCGCGATAAAACAGCCCTGCAGGGTGATGTCTTCGGTGGCGCCGGTCTGCACGTTTTTGATGCGGATGCCGCTCACACCTTTGGCGTCGCCCAGCACCTCGTCGAGCACGTTGAACAGCTTGAGCTCGATGCGGCCCTCTTTGACCTTGTCCATCAGCTTGTCGATCATGATGGCCTCGGCCCGGAAGGTATCGCGGCGGTGCACCAATGTCACCTTGTTGGCGATGTTGGACAGGTACAGGGCCTCTTCCACGGCGGTGTTGCCGCCCCCCACCACACACACCTCTTGGCCCCGGTAGAAAAAGCCATCACAGGTGGCGCAGGCGCTCACACCTTTGCCCATAAAGGCCTCTTCAGAGGGCAGACCCAGGTAACGGGCCGACGCGCCGGTGGCCAGGATCAGGCTGTCACAGGTGTAGGTGCCACTGTCACCGGTCAGTGTGAAGGGGCGTTTGGACAGGTCGACCGCGCTGATGTGGTCGAACACGATCTCGGTTTTGAAACGCTCGGCGTGTTCCAGAAAACGCTGCATCAGCTCAGGGCCTTGCACCCCATGCACATCGGCGGGCCAGTTGTCCACTTCGGTGGTGGTCATCAGTTGGCCGCCCTGGGCGATACCGGTGATCAGCACCGGGTTCAGGTTGGCACGGGCGGCGTAAACGGCAGCGGTGTAGCCAGCGGGGCCAGACCCCAGAATCAAGACTTTGGCGTGTTTCATGGCACGTGTAACGGTTCGGTTTGAATAGTGACCTATTGTAGGCAGTGGCCATGAACCCGGCGGTGGCTGGGTTAAGCTTGCGTGTGGTACCAACATGACATACACACTGAACACTTTAAACGCCGAGCAGGTCGATGCCCATCCCACCGGTGTGACCCGGTTCGCCCAAGAAATAGGCTGGGTGTTGGGGGGCGCCGTGCTGCTTTTTTGGTGGGTTGCCATGGCCACCCACCACCTGGCAGACCCCGCCTGGTCCACCTCTGGGGCCGGTGGAGGTGCCATCCACAACTGGGGTGGCCGCTTGGGCGCCTGGGTGGCCGACATCAGCTACTACCTCCTGGGTTTGTCGGTGTGGTGGTGCGGTTTGGTGGCGTTGCGGGCTTGGCTTCAGGCCTGGGCCCGTTGGATCCGGGGCGCTGGCTTAACGGCCGCCGGTGTGGCCCCTGCGGTGGCGCCGTCCGCAGATGCCCGCACCCGCTGGTTGCGGCGTCTTGTATGGGCTGCCGCCTTCATCGGCTTGTTGTCGGCCAGCGCCGTGTTGGAGTGGGGCCGCTTGTACCGCTGGGATGCCCTCTTGCCTGGTCAGGCCGGTGGGGTGTGGGGCGCGGTGTTGGGGCCGGGTGCCCAAAAGTGGTTGGGATTCACCGGGTCGGCCCTGTTGGCCTTGGCCTTGGCAGTGGCCTGCGTGGCCCATGTGTTTGGTTTTGCCTGGGGGTCTGTGGCCGAGCGTTTGGGCGCTTGGTTGCACCAATGGTTCGAGACCCGCCGTGAAAAACGCGAGGCTGTCGAAGACCAGCGCATAGGCCAACAGGCCGCCCGCGAGCGGGAGGCGGTTGTGCACGAAGAGCGGGTTGAGGTGGAAGAGCGCCCACCGGCGCCCGTGCAAATCGAGCCCGTGATGGTGGCCGTGCCACAAAGCACACGGGTGGCCAAAGAACGGCAAAAACCCCTGTTCAAAGACCCGACCGACTCCAAACTGCCCCAGGTCGACCTGTTGGATGCTGCCGCCGCTCAGCAGGCCAGCGTGTCGCCCGAGACGCTGGAAATGACCAGCCGCCTCATCGAGAAAAAGCTCAAAGACTTTGGTGTCGAGGTGCGGGTGGTGGCCGCCGCGCCCGGCCCGGTCATCACCCGTTACGAGATCGAACCCGCCACGGGTGTCAAAGGGTCGCAGGTGGTCAACCTGGCCAAAGACCTGGCCCGGTCTTTGTCGCTGGTGTCGGTGCGGGTGATCGAAACCATCCCCGGTAAAAACCTCATGGCCCTGGAGTTGCCCAACGCCAAACGCCAGACCATACGCCTGAGTGAAATTTTGGGTTCCGAGGTTTACAACGACGC
>JBEBBB010000187.1:0-2570 GCA_041158605.1 Pseudomonadota bacterium | reverse complement strand
GCGGTGCAGACGGGCCAACAGCCACTCGGGCAAATCTTCATCAAACAAATGACCGGTGTAGTGCAGGCGCACGGCATGGACCACCAAGGGAGCCAGTGCTTCCAAGTGCGCGATATCGGTTGAATCCAGGGGACCGTGCTCCTGTCCCCGGTAAAAATTCACCGACAACCAGCGCCAGCCGCTGTGCAGGGTCAATATGGCCAAACGCTCAGCCACCCGGGGTTGCTCGTAACAAACAGCGCGGTAGGCCGCGTGGGCGATGTCTGCTGGCCGCTGTCGGTGCAGCACCGTATGGGGGTGGGTGGCGCTGGCGGCTCGGGCACTTGCCCATTCGGCCTTCATCACCGCCCAAATACCATCGTGAGGGTGGTATCGGGCCACATAGGCCCGCGATATGTCTGGCAGGGTCCGCGTCCGAGAACGGTCGCCCACTGCAACGATGCGCGGGGCTTTGTGGGCTTCGTATGAAAAAATGGTGCACTGGGCCATGGGCACCACGGCCCCCACCATTTGCAACAAGTCTTCTGCCACGCCGTGCCGGTCCGATAACCCCAGCTTGCCCAACAACGCCACCACCTGGTGCAAAGGCAACGTGGCGGTGCCGGTAGACCGCGGCACAGCATGAACCGGTGGCAGGACCCAGTGGGTCAACGCAAACCCCAAGCGTGCTGCAGCGCCCGAGCCGCGTCTTGGTGGGCGCGCAAGGCCTCGGGCAGCGCACGGCCCATCTTGATGAACTCGTGCGTCACGCCGTGGTAAATCTCTAGGTCCACGGGCACACCCGCCATCCGCAACCTGTCGGCATAGGCCACCCCCTCGTCGACCAAGGGGTCGCACTCGGCCAGGCCTATCCAAGCGGGGGCCACACCGTCCAGGTCCGGGGCGTTGAGCGGCGAAAACCGCCAATCGTCGCGCTCGCTGGGCGTGTTCAGGTATTGGTTGAAGAACCAGGTGATGCTGTCGGACTCCAGCACAAAACCGTGGGCGTAGCGGCGGTGTGAGGGGGTGTCCTGGTGGGCGGCGCAGCCGGGGTAAAACAGCAGCTGCAGGGCCAGGGGCAAGCCCGCGTCGCGGGCTTGCAGGGCGCTGACGGTGGCCAAGGTGCCGCCCGCGCTGTCGCCCCCCACGGCCAGCCGGGCTGGGTCCAGGCCCAAAGTGGCCGCGTGCTGGTGCAACCACACCAGGGTGTCCCAAGCGTCGTTCACGGCGGTGGGAAACTTGTGTGTGGGGGCCAAACGGTAGTCCACCGACAACACCGCACACTGGGCCAGGTGGGCCAAGTGGCGGCACAGGCTGCTGTGGGTGGCCACACTGCCGATGGTGAAACCACCCCCGTGCAGGTACAACAGCACTGGCAAAGGCCCCTGGTCGGGTGTGTGGGGGGCCACCAGTTGGGCGTGCAGTGCAGCGCCGTCGCGGGTAGGCACCTGCAGGGCCTCTACCCAGGCCATCTTGTGTGGCGGCAGGTCCAGCACCCCCGAGCCGACCTCGTAAAACGCACGGGCTTGTTCGGGTGTGAGGCTGTGCATGGGTGGGCGGCCTGCGCGCGCCATGCGGTCGATCACACCCCGCATCTGGGGGGTGAGCTGGGCACGGGGGTTGTGGTGTGGGCTCATGGTTGGCATTGTCGCCTGTGCGCGCGGTGCCACCGGGTCAGGCCCTCAAGCCCTTTATAGTGTGTGTTGCTTGTATGTTTTGATGGGGACCACCCCGCACAGGAGACCACCCTTGCCACAGTTGCTTTACGTCACCAACATCCTGATCGAGCCCGGGGCTTTGCGCCACTTGGCCCCCGAGTGCGAACGCCTGGGCATTCAAAAACCCCTGGTGGTGACCGACCCCGGCGTGAAAGCCGCTGGCCTGTTGGAGCGCACCTTGGTAGCACTGGGTGGTGCACTGGCCGACCACACCGCCGTGTTTGACCAGACGCCCCCCAACCCCCACGAAGCAGTGGTCCGGCAGGCTGCCGAGGTCTACCGGGCACAGGGTTGTGACGGCCTGATCGCTTTGGGTGGCGGCAGCGCCATCGATTGCGCCAAAGGCGTGGCGATTGCCGTGACCCACCCGGGCCCCTTAAAAACCTACGCCACCATCGAAGGCGGTGCGCACCAGATCTCAGACAAGGTGCCGCCACTGATCGCTGTGCCCACCACCGCCGGCACGGGCAGCGAGGTGGCGCGGGGGGCCATTTTGATCGTGGACGACGGGCGCAAGCTGGGCTTCCACAACTGGCACCTGCTGCCCAAAAGCGCGGTGCTGGACCCCGAGCTCACCACCGGCCTGCCCCCTTTGCTCACCGCAGCCACAGGCATGGACGCCATCGCGCACTGCATGGAAACCTTCATGGCACCCGCGTTCAACCCACCGGCCGATGGCATCGCCCTGGATGGGCTGACCCGGGGTTGGGCGCACATCGAACGCGCCACCCGCGACGGGCAAGACATCGACGCCCGCTTGCAGATGATGAGCACCAGCATGCAAGGTGCCTTGGCGTTCCAAAAGGGCCTGGGCTGCGTGCACTCGCTCAGCCACAGCCTGGGGGGCATCAACCCCCGCTTGCACCACGGCAC
>JBEBBB010000186.1:0-2590 GCA_041158605.1 Pseudomonadota bacterium | reverse complement strand
GCGTACAGGCCTTCGGCCGCGTGGGCGATGGCGTTCATGCCGCTGGTCACGCTCATGGCCACGGGCAGGGTCAGGGTGAGCTCGGGGTCGTATATCACCGTGCGTGGCAACACCCGGGGGTCTTTGCCCGTCTTTTTCAGGCCGGCCTCGGTGATGCCGTAGATGGGCGTCATCTCGCTGCCGGCGTAGGTGGTGGGTATCGCCAAAATGGGCAAGCCCGAGTCCATGGCGATAGCTTTACCCAAGCCGGTGGTCGAGCCCCCCCCGATGGCGATGGCGCAGTCGGCCCCCAGGCGCCGCGCCTCTTCGCGGGCCTCCCGGGCGGTTTCGATGGGCACGTGCATCACCGCGCGCGGGAACACACCGGCCGCGCGCGCACCCAAGCGGTCGGCCACCATCTGCGCCTGCTGGGTTTGTTCGGGGGTGGAGAGCACCAGGGCGCGCTGGGCACCCAGCAGGTCGATCTCGCGTTCCAGGTGGGCCAGTGCGCCTGGGCCAAACACCACCCGGGACGGCTGGCCGTTGTAAACAAAATCTCGCATGGGGGGTCCTTTCGGGGGTCAGGCCGCTGGGGCGGCGTAGTCCACCTGGTGGCGGGCCGTGCGCATGTTGCCGATCTCGGCCTTGACGCGCAGGTGTTCGGGGTGGGTGGCGTAGGCGTCCAGCGAGGCCTGGTTGTCAAACTCGCTGTACAGCACCACATCGCAGGCGTAGTCGACCCGGCTGCTGTCCACCCCAATCTCCAGGTGCAACAACCCGGGAATGCGCCCCCGCAAGCTGTGGAAGCTGTCTTGCAGCCGCGTGATGTTGCGCTGCCGCTCCTCGGGGGTGTCACCCGCCACGTTCCACATCACAAGGTGCCGGATCACGCGGCCACCTGCGCGGTGGCGGGGTTCAGCACAAAGTCGTAGTGCATGGCGTAGCTGCCATCGGCTTGTTCCACCCAGTCGCAGACCAGGGACTGGCGCACACCAAACACCGCATCCGAGTCCAGGTAGTCGCTGTGGTCGCGGAACACGTGGGTGATCAGGGTCTCGTAACCGGGGGCCTGGATCATGAAGTGCAGGTGGGCCGGGCGCCAGGGGTGGCGACCGGTGGCGTTGAGCATCTGGCCCACCGGGCCGTCGTGTGGGATGGCGTAAGGCACCGCCACAATCGATTGGAAGTGGTAATGGCCTTGGGCGTCGGCCGTCACGATACCGCGCGACTGGGCGTGGTCCAGGCCCGCGTGTTGCACGTCGTACAGACCGTCTTCATCCGATTGCCACACATCGATCACCGCCCCTGGGACTGGCTCGCCGCTCAGGCCTCGCACGGTGCCTTCGACCCGGCAAGGCGTGCCTTTGGCGCCGTTGGCGATGTCCTCTCCCAGTTCGTAGTGGGGCGCCCCTTCGACGTGGAAGGGCCCAAACACCGTGGCCTCGGTGCAGCCCGCGGGTTTGTCGTTGTTCATGGCCACGGTCAGCATGGACAGGCCCAGCACGTCGGAGAGCAGGATGAACTCCTGGCGCTTGTCGTCGGTGATGTGGCCACAACGGGTCAGGAAGTCGATGCCCTGGAACCACTCGGCCTCGGTCAATTTCACATCGCGGGCGAAGGCGTGCAGGTGCTGCACCAAGCTGGTCATGATGGTCTTCAGGCGCGGGTTGTCGGTCTGGGCAAAACTGGCGATGACGGCCTGCGTGATGTTGTCTTGGTTGAGGTTGCGCATGGGGTCTCCGGTGTGTGGCTTTGTAGGGCGGGACTTTATAATTTCAATAAAATTTCTCCAATACGTATTCGGTAAATAACTTTTTCATTTTTTGGAATAAATGGACCGTTTCACCGAATTGAGCCTGTTTGTGGCCGTGGCCGAGCACGGCAGCTTGGGGGCGGCGGCCGAGGCCCTGGGCTTGTCCAAACCGGCGGCGACCAGGTACCTGGCGGCCTTGGAAAACCGGTTGCAGGTGCGGCTGGTGGAGCGCAACACCCAGCGCCTCTACCTCACCCAAGAGGGGCTGGGGTTTGTGGAGCGGGCGAAACACGTGTTGGCGGCATTGGCCGATGCGGAAAACACCCTCCACGGCAGCCACAGCGAACCCTCGGGGGTGTTGCGCGTCAGCGCCTCGTTGTCGTTCGCCATGCAGCTCATCGCCCCCCGTTTGGTGCGCTACCACCAGCGACACCCCTTGGTGCGTGTGCACGTGGAAACCGCCAACCGCTACCTCGACATGATCGACAACGGCATCGATGTGGCCATTCGAACGCGGGAATACGAACCCGACAGCACCATCGCCATCCGGCGCCTGGCCACCACCCGCCGGGTTTTGGCCGCATCACCCGCCTACCTGGCCCTCCATGGCCACCCCCAACAGCCGGCCGACCTGGTGGCCCACCAGATGCTGTTGTACGTGCACGCCAACAACCCCAACGAGCTCAAGTTCAACCGGGGTGGCGAACAACGGTCGGTGCACGTGCAAGGCGTGCTGGCCTCCAATGACGGCCAGGTCTTGCGGGCCGCGGCCCTCAGCGGGCTGGGCATTTTGGTGCAACCCAGTTACATCGTGTACGACGACATCGTGGCCGGGCGCTTGGTCCCGGTGCTGGACGC
>JBEBBB010000185.1:0-6535 GCA_041158605.1 Pseudomonadota bacterium | reverse complement strand
CCACCCCCCTGACCCAGCTCACCGACGGCCGTTTGGCCCCCGAGGTGCTGCGCCAGTTGTTGGTGGCTTTGGCCATGATCGTCATCATGCTGTTGCGGCCCCGGGGCTTGTGGCCCGCACCCGAACACGGCAAATCGTTGGCGAAATAAGGCGGAGGCACACATGAGCGAAACCGTATTAAAAGTAGCCAACGTCACCAAACGTTTTGGCGGCCTGCAGGCCCTGGGCGGCGTGGGCATTGAAATCAAACGCGGCCAGGTGTATGGCCTGATCGGTCCCAACGGTGCGGGCAAAACCACGTTCTTCAACGTGCTCACGGGCCTGTACACCCCCGACACCGGCAGCTTTGAACTGGCGGGCAAACCCTACACCCCCACCGCGGTCCATGAGGTGGCCAAAGCTGGCATCGCCCGCACCTTCCAGAACATCCGGTTGTTTGCCGAAATGACCGCCCTGGAAAACGTGATGGTGGGGCGCCACGTGCGCACCAAATCGGGGCTGATCGGTGCGGTGTTGCGCACCCCCGGTTTTAAGGCCGAAGAAAAAGCCATCACCGAGCGCGCCCGCGAGTTGCTGGATTATGTGGGCATCGGCAAATACGCCGACTACAAATCCCGCACCCTGAGTTACGGTGACCAGCGCCGCTTGGAGATCGCCCGGGCCTTGGCCACCGACCCCCAGCTCATCGCCCTGGACGAACCCGCCGCTGGCATGAACGCCACCGAAAAGGTGCAGCTGCGCGAGCTGATCGACCGTATCCGCAACGACAACCGCACCATTTTGCTCATCGAGCACGATGTGAAGCTGGTCATGGGCCTGTGCGACCGCGTCACCGTGCTCGACTACGGCAAACAACTGGCCGAAGGCTCACCCGCCGAGGTCCAGAAAAACGACAAAGTGATCGAAGCCTACTTGGGCACCGGAGGACACTGACATGGCACAAACATTGTTGAAGGTATCGGGCCTGAAGGTGTCTTATGGCGGCATCAAGGCCGTTAAAGGCGTTGACCTCGAGGTCCGCGAGGGCGAGCTGGTCACCTTGATCGGCTCCAACGGGGCGGGCAAAACCACCACCATGAAAGCCATCACCGGCACCTTGGGTTACGAGGCCGGCACCATCGAGTACCTGGGCCAAAGCATCAAAGGCAAAGGCTCTTGGGACTTGGTCAAAGAAGGCCTGGCCATGGTGCCCGAAGGCCGTGGGGTGTTCACCCGCATGACCATCACCGAAAACCTGCTGATGGGCGCCTACATCCGCACCGACAAACCCGCCATCGATGCCGACATCGAGCGCATGTTCACCATCTTCCCCCGCCTGCGCGAGCGCAAAGACCAGCTCGCTGGCACCATGTCGGGTGGCGAACAACAAATGTTGGCCATGGCCCGTGCCCTCATGAGCCGGCCCAAGGTCTTGTTGCTCGACGAGCCCTCCATGGGCCTGTCGCCCATCATGGTGGACAAGATTTTTGAGGTCGTTAAAGACGTGTACGCCCAGGGTGTGACCGTGGTGCTGGTCGAGCAAAACGCCCGCCGTGCTCTGCAGATCGCCGACCGGGGTTACGTGATGGACTCTGGCGAGATCACCATGACCGGCAACGGCAAAGACATGCTCGACGATCCCAAGGTGCGCGCCGCCTACTTGGGCGAAGCGGCCGAGGCCTGAACACCCCGCCTGCGGGCGAAACTACAATAGAGGGCTGCGCGGTGCCGCCGCGCGCCCTCTATTTTTTTGCCCCATGACGCCTGACCAACAAGCCCCCGCCACGGCCGCAGACCACCACGCCGACGAGAACCACATCATCGCTGAGCGGCGCGAGAAGCTCAAGGCCCTGCGCGAGGCACACAAGGCCGGTCAGGCCGGGCCGGCTTTCCCCAACGACATCAAGCCCCAACACCGCGCCGAAGAGCTGTTTGCCGAGTACGGTGGCATGAGCAAAGAAATGCTCGAACCCATCAAGGCCCGCGCCAGCGTGGCCGGGCGCATCATGCTCAAGCGCGTCATGGGCAAGGCCAGCTTTGCTACCCTGCAAGACGCCTCTTTTGGCCCCAGCGGCGGCCGCATCCAGGTTTACCTCAACCTGGACAGCGTGGGTGCCGCCACGCTGGAAGCCTTCAAACACTGGGACCTGGGCGACATCGTGGCCGCCGAAGGCGTGTTGTTCAAAACCAAAATGGGCGAGTTGACCATACACGTGGACAAAATCCGCATGGTCACCAAAAGCCTGCGGCCCTTGCCCGACAAGTTCCACGGCATCCACGACCAAGAGATCAAATACCGCCAGCGTTATGTGGACCTGATGACCGACGAGCAGGCCCGCAAGCGCTTCATGGCCCGCAGCCTGGCCGTGACCAGCATCCGCGAGTTCATGGTGCAGCACCAGTTCCTGGAGGTCGAAACCCCCATGCTGCACCCCATTCCCGGTGGTGCCAACGCCAGACCGTTTGTCACCCATCACAACGCCCTTGAGCAGGACATGTACCTGCGCATCGCCCCCGAGCTGTATTTGAAGCGGCTGCTGGTGGGTGGTTTTGAGCGCGTGTTCGAGATCAACCGCAACTTCCGCAACGAGGGCATCAGCGTACGCCACAACCCCGAGTTCACGATGATGGAGTTTTACTCCGCCTACTGGAACTACCTGGACCTGATGGCCTTCACCGAGCAGCTGATCCGCCACGCCGCCCACCGGGTGTGCGGTGCCGCCCGCCTGAGCTACCAAGGCCGCGATGTGGACCTGGAAGCCCCGTTTGAGCGCCTCACCATCCGCGAAGCCATCCTCAAACATACGGAGGCGGGCGACAACGTCGACAACCGCGACTGGCTGATCGCCGCCCTGCGCAAGCTGGGCCTCGACGCCGTGAAAGAGCGGCTGGACACCCGCAGCCTGGCCGGTTTGCAGGTGATGTACTTTGAAGAAACGGTGGAAGACAAACTCTGGAACCCCACCTTCATCTGCAACCACCCGGTCGAGATTTCGCCCCTGGCCCGCGCCAACGACACCCAGCCCGAGGTCACCGAGCGGTTTGAGCTCTACATCACCGGGCGCGAGGTGGGCAACGGCTTCAGCGAGTTGAACGACGCCGAAGACCAAGCCGCCCGTTTCCACGCCCAGGTCGAGAACAAAGACGCGGGCGACGACGAGGCCATGTTCTTCGACGCCGACTTTGTGCGCGCCTTGGAATACGGCATGCCCCCAGCCGGTGGCTGCGGCATCGGCATCGACCGCCTGATCATGTTGCTGACCGACAGCCCCAGCATCCGCGACGTGGTGCTGTTCCCGGCTTTGCGCCGGGAGGCTTGAAAGTCTCGCTGCGGGCATGGGGTAGATGCATGTTCAATACATATTGTTGAATATGAAATCAATATTGGACATGTATTTATGAAGGGCTGACAATCCGCCTGAACCAACCACATGCCAACCCCCCTACGGAGACCGCACACCATGGCCCAAGCCAAAAACACCTTCAGCTGGGAAGACCCCTTTCACCTGAACGCCCAACTGAGCGATGAAGAGCGCCAGGTACAAGAAGCGGCTCGGGCCTATTGCCAGGAAAAGCTGTTGCCCCGTGTGCAAGACGCCTTCCTGAACGAAACCACCGATGTGTCCATCTTCCGTGAAATGGGCGAGCTGGGTCTGCTGGGGCCCACCATCCCCGAGGCTTACGGCGGGGCTGGCCTGAACTACGTGTGTTACGGCCTGGTGGCGCGCGAGGTGGAGCGGGTGGACAGTGGTTACCGCAGCATGATGAGTGTGCAAAGCTCGCTGGTGATGGTGCCCATCAACGAATTTGGCACCGAGGCGCAAAAACAAAAATACCTGCCCAAATTGGCCACGGGTGAGTGGATCGGTTGTTTTGGCCTGACCGAACCCAACCATGGCAGCGACCCTGGCAGCATGATCACCCGCGCCAAGGCCGTGCCGGGCGGCTACAGCCTGAGCGGCGCCAAAATGTGGATCACCAACAGCCCCATCGCGGATGTGTTTGTGGTGTGGGCCAAAGACGACGGCGGCCAGATCCGTGGTTTTATCCTCGAAAAAGGGTGGAAGGGGCTGAGCGCACCCGCGGTGCACGGCAAGGTGGGCTTGCGCGCCAGCATCACCGGCGAGATCGTCATGGACGAGGTGTTTGTGCCCGAAGAAAACGCCTTCCCCGAGGTGCGGGGTCTGAAAGGGCCATTCACGTGTTTGAACAGCGCGCGTTACGGCATTGCCTGGGGCGCCTTGGGTGCCGCTGAAGATTGTTATGTCCGCGCGCGGCAGTACGTGCTGGACCGCCAGCAGTTTGGCCGCCCTTTGGCCGCCAACCAGTTGGTGCAGAAAAAGCTGGCTGATATGTTGACCGACATCAGCTTGGGCCTGCAGGGTTGTCTGCGCCTGGGCCGCATGAAAGACGAAGGTACCGCAGCGGTTGAGATCACCAGCATCCTCAAGCGCAACAGCTGTGGCAAAGCCTTGGACATTGCCCGTTTGGCCCGCGACATGATGGGTGGCAACGGTATCAGCGCCGAATACGGTGTGGCCCGCCACTTGGTGAACCTGGAGGTGGTCAACACCTACGAGGGCACGCACGATGTGCACGCCCTGATCTTGGGCCGGGCCATCACGGGGATAGCCGCTTTCGCCAACTGACCGTGGTGGATCAGGCGCTGGCTTCCAGCGCCTTGCGCATTTTTTTCAGGGCGGCGGCCTCGATCTGGCGCACCCGCTCGGCACTGATGCCGTATTCGGCGGCCAGTTCGTGCAGGGTCATGCCGCCTGCGCCGTCGTCGTCCACCTTCAGCCAGCGCTCGGCCACGATGCGGCGAGAGCGGTCGTCCAGGCTGGCCAGGGCCTGTGCAATGCCCTCGGTGGCCAAGTGTTCACGGGCGTGGGCCTCTAGCACCATGGTGGGTTCGTGGGTGGCATCGGCCAGGTAAGCGATGGGGCCATAGGCCTCTTCGCCGTCGTCGCTGGGTGCAGGGTCCAGCACCACATCGCCACCGGCCATGCGGGCTTCCATCTCGACCACTTCTTCGCGCTTGACGTTGAGCTCTTGGGCCACCACATCGATTTCGTGGTCGCTCAGGGTGTCGCGGTGGGTTTGGCCGTCATCGGCACCAGCGCGAAAACCCTGCTTCATGGAGCGCAGGTTAAAAAACAGCTTGCGTTGGGCTTTGGTGGTGGCCACCTTGACCATGCGCCAGTTTTTCAAGATGTATTCGTGGATCTCGGCCTTGATCCAGTGCATGGCGTAACTCACCAGCCGCACACCTTGGTCGGGGTCGAAGCGTTTCACGGCTTTCATCAGGCCCACGTTGCCTTCTTGGATCAGGTCGCCATGGGGCAGGCCATAACCCAGGTACTGCCGGGAGACCGACACCACCAACCGCAGGTGCGACATCACCAGCTTACCGGCGGCGTCCAGGTCGTTCTCGTCGCGCAGGCGGCGGGCAAAGGTTTGTTCTTCCTCTGGGGTGAGCAGAGGCAGGCGGTTGACGGCAGACAGGTAGGCGTCGAGGTTGCCCAAAGGCGGCAACACGGGTGTGGACACGCCCCAGCCTGTGGAGGCCTTGGCCAACGGGTAGGTGTGGGTCGCATGCATGTGTGTACTCCTGGGTGTGCCCTTGTGGGGTTGGTGGCTATGTTAGCACTCTATTAGAGAGAGTGCCAAACCGGAAAGTTCCCTTGAGCCGCTTATTTTTGATAAAAATAAAAATTAAATGATAATTTCTGTATTGACCGTCAGGGTCTACTCTTATAAGATATTAAATATAGACGAATGTTCCGTTTTGCTTCCCCGCTGTTCTTGACAAGCCGGTTCGATGCCCCTATCCCGACAAACCACCCGCGACACCATACACTTCCGTTTGTGGTTGGGCTTGACCGTGTTGATGGTGGCGGTGTTGTTGGCGGTGTTTGCCACTTATGTGTGGGCCGAGAAGCGCATCGATACCACCCACGCCGTGCACCAAGACTCGGTGTCCTTGGCGCAAGAGTCTGGGTTGGCCGCCAGCCAGTTGTCGCGTATGGCCTACCACTACGTGACCACCGGCGACGTGGTGTACAAAAAAACCTACTACACCATAGTGGGGGTAGAGGCGGGTGAGTTGCCCCGCCCACCCAGGTTCACCCCCATCCACTGGGACATGGTGGTGGCTGGTTTGCCCGTAATGGCCAATGAACAACCCGCTGTGGCTTTGGAGGCGCTGCGCCAGGCGCAGGGTTTTACGCCTTCAGAGTTGGCCCTCCTGGCCGGTGCGGAGGTGCACATGTCCGCGATGTTGGGGGCCGAGCAGCGCGCCATGCGGCTTTACGACCAACGCCCGGCAGGCGCCCCAGCGTTGGACCCTGAAGCCCTGTCTCTGCTGACCAGTGCCTCGTACCGGGAACACCAGGCCGCCGTGCTGGCCCCCCTTTGGGCTTACGAGAAGGCGGTTGAGGAACGCACCCACATGGCTGTCGAGTCCGCCATGGGATTGGCTCAACAGTTGCGGTGGGTTTTGGCCGCCTTGGGTGTGGTCACCTTGTGGGTGACGTGGCGCATGGGGCGCCAGTTG
>JBEBBB010000184.1:0-8650 GCA_041158605.1 Pseudomonadota bacterium | reverse complement strand
ATACGCGCCAAGCTGGGGGTGGAGGCCACACGGGTCTTGGAACTCAACAGCGTGTTTCGGCGCATGGGGCACCGACACGACATGGGCGTGAAGGGTGCGGTGGCCCTGGTGTTCCAGCGTTGTTTTCAAAAATCCAAAAAGGCCGCCACCTCCAACTGGGCCCAGGCGGTGCTGACCGACCACCAGGTGCTCTACGCCGCGAACGACGCCTGGGGCGCCTTGCGGGTGTATCAGGGCCTGGGCTTAGGCGCCGCCGCCGGCTGATCCAACCAGGCCCGCAACACAGCCAAAAACCGCTCGGGTTGTTGGCGCATCAACCAGTGGCCGGCGTCCAGGCCTTCGGCAGCACAGCCGGGTGTGGCGGCCAACTGGTCCAGCCAGGCCTGGGAATGGAACATGAAAGGCTTGCGGCGGCCGTACACAAACAAGGTGGGCAACACCGGCCCGAGCACGCGGTGCGCGCGGGCCACCCCGCGCAAGCCCCCAAAAGCCCCCCACCATTGCATGGCATAGGGGTAGTTCATCTGCCAGCCTATGGTGTGGGCCGGTGAACGGCACCCGACCTGCCGGGCCATCCAACGGGTCATGGCCTGGGCCAAAACGGGCCAACGCGGCCCCACAGACCAGGCCACGGCCAACCACAGCTGGTAGCCCGCGATCAAGGCCTTTTCGCGCCAGGTGAGCCCCCGCAGGTAGGCGCTGCTGTTGGTGTCGCCCACGTCCACCCCCACCACACGGGCCACCCTGTCGCTGTGGCGGGCGGCGTACTCGTACCCAAAAAAACAACCCCAATCGTGCAACACCAGCGTCACCGGTTGCCCCGGACTGACGGTGTCGACCACGGTGCGCAAAAAAGCGCACATCGCGTCCACCGACCGGGGTTGGGGCGCTCGCCCCAAGTCGTACCCAGGCAAGGTGACCCGCACACAGGTGTGGGTGTTTTGCAAACCCAGAACGGTGTCCTCCCACAAGGCTGGGCCATCGGGCCAACCGTGGAGAAAAACCAGCACCGGCCCCTGGCCCTGCACCCACACGGGCACCCCATCGATGTCCAACACCCGGGCGGTTGGTGTGGGCGCGGCGGCGGTGTTCACAGCGCTTGGGCCAGGCGGGCCACACCCTCGCGGATCTTGTCCACGCCCACCGTGGCAAAACTCAAGCGCAGGGTGCTGTGGTCGGGCTGGGTGGCGTAAAACGGGGCGCCGGGCACAAACGCCACGCCCTGGGCTATTGCACGGCGCGCCAGCTCCCCCCCATCGGCCACCGCCCCACCCGCCCCGGTCAACCGGGCCCACACAAACAACCCTCCGCGGGGCTGGACAAAATCCACCGCGGCGCCCAAGCCCTCGCGCAAGGCCTGCCCCATGGTCGCGGCACGCTCGGCGTACACCGCCCGGACGCGGGCCAGGGTGGCGGGCATGCGCCCGGCCTGCAGGTACTGGGCGGCGGTGGCCTGGGAAAAGGTGCTGGTGTGGGCGTCGCTGAACTGCTTGCACATGGTGGCCTTGGCCAGCAAATCGGCGGGGCCCACCATCCAGCCCACCCGCAAGCCCGGGCTCAACACCTTGGACAAAGAGCCACAATGCACCAAACGCTCGCGGCTGCCGGGCACCTGGCTGCTCAGGGCCAGGAGGCTGGGCGGCGGGGCCTCGCCAAAATACAGGTCGCCGTAGGGGTCGTCCTCCACCACCACGGTGTTGTGCTGCACCGCCAGCTCCAGCACCCGCAGCCGGCGCTCCAAACTGAGCGTGGCACCACTGGGGTTGCCAAAGGTGGGGATCAGGTACACAAACTTGGGACGGTGCTCAACGATCAGGCGCTCCAGCGCGTCGGTTTGCACACCATCCCCGTCTACCGGGGCGGTGACCAGCTCGGCGCCGTACAGGCGGAAACACTGGATGGTGGCCAAAAACGTGGGCCCCTCCACGATCACCTTGTCGCCGGGTGACACCAAGGTTTTGCCCAGCAGGTCCAGCGCCTGTTGGCTACCAGTGGTCACGATCAAATCGGATGGTGCCACACCCTGGGCGCCTTTGCTGGCCATGAAGGCCGCCAACTGCTCGCGCAGCGGGTTGTAGCCCTCGGTGGCGCCGTATTGCAAAGCACCACCGGCTTCGGTGGCCAGGGCCGCGTTGACCGCTTGCTGGATGCCGTCCACATCGAACATGGCACTGTCAGGAAAACCACCGGCAAAACTGATGATGCCCGGCTTGCCCAGCAGCTTGAACAGCTCGCGGATGGCCGAGGTCTCAACGTTGTTGAGACGGTCGGCGTAGGGCATGGAGAAGGTGGAAGCCATGTGACAATCCTCAAATGAACAAGCAACAGATCGAGCTGTTTTTCGAGACGCTGCAGACCGCCAACCCCCAGCCCGTGACCGAGCTGGAGTATACGAGCGTGTTCGAGCTGCTGGCCGCCGTGCTGCTGAGCGCCCAAGCCACCGACGTGGGGGTGAACAAAGCCACCCGGCGCCTGTTTCCGGTGGCCAACACCCCACAGCGGGTGCTGGACCTGGGGCTCGATGGCCTGGAGGGGCACATCAAAACCATAGGCCTGTACCGCAGCAAAGCCCGCCACCTGATGGCCACCTGCCAGATCTTGGTGGACCAACATGGGGGGCAGGTGCCACGCACCCGCGAAGCCCTGGAAGCCCTGCCGGGGGTGGGCCGCAAAACCGCCAACGTGGTGTTGAACGTGGCTTTTGGGGAACCCACGATGGCCGTGGACACCCACATCTTTCGGGTGGGCAACCGCACCGGCCTGGCACCGGGCAAAACCCCTTTGGCGGTGGAGCAACAGCTGCTTAAACGCATACCTGCCCGTTTTTTGGTGGACGCCCACCATTGGCTGATCCTGCACGGCCGCTACATCTGCCAGGCGCGCAAACCCCAATGTGGCCGCTGCGCGGTGTCCCACTGCTGCGACCACCCGAACAAAACGCCCTGACCATGGCCGCTGCGCACCGCCCACGCGCCCTGCCCTGGCTGGACCCCGGTGACCCGTTTCCACCCGTGAGCGATGCGTGGGGCGACCACGAACCGGCCCCCGGCTTGCTGGCCGCCGGCGGTGACCTGTCGGTGGACACACTGCTGCAAGCCTACAGGCAAGGCGTGTTCCCCTGGTTCAGCGAAGGCCAGCCCCCCTTGTGGTGGAGCCCAGACCCCCGCATGGTGCTGCCCCCCACCGCGTTCCGCTTGCACCAGAACCTGCGCAAAACCATCCGATCGGCCTGGCGCGCCGGGCGGCTCGAGGTCCGCATCGACCACGCGTTTGAACGTGTGATCGGGGCTTGCGCCCTAACCCCCAGGCCTGGCCAGGCCGGTACCTGGATCGTGCCCGACATGGTGGCCGCTTACACCGACCTGCACAGGGCGGGCCACGCGCACAGCGTGGAAACCTGGTGGGATGGCGAGCTGGCCGGTGGGTTGTATTGCATCAACACCGGGGCCATGGTGTTTGGTGAGTCCATGTTCAGCCACCGAAGCAATGCTTCCAAAATTGCACTCGCCGCGCTGGTGTGCTGCGCCTGCCGCTGGGGGGTGCCCCTGATCGACTGCCAACAAGAAACGGCCCACCTGGCCAGCATGGGGGCGGCGCCAGTGCCACGGGCGGTCTTTGTACGGACCGTGGCAGAGGCCCTTCGGGGCCCCACGCCCGACTGGCGCTTCGACCCCGTATACTGGAACACGTGGCTGCAACACGGCGGCCACAACCCGACCTGAGGCCCGCTTGACCCACCTCCAAGACCTCCCGCTTCGGGCGCTGCAGTTTTACGCCACGGCGCCCTACGCCTGCAGCTACATCGACGGGCGGATGGCCCGCTCGCAGGTGGCCACGCCCAGCCACCTCATCCAGCAAGACGTGTACGCCGACCTGGTGACACATGGTTTTCGGCGCAGCGGGATGTTCACCTACCGCCCCCATTGCGACGGCTGCAAAGCCTGCGTGCCCCTGCGTGTACAAGCCGATCTGTTCCGACCCAGCCGCAGCCAGCGCCGTGCCCAGGCCCAACACGCCAACTTGCAGGCGCGTGTGCTGGCCCTGGGTTACCAAGACGACCACTACCAGCTGTACCTGCGCTACCAACAGGCCCGCCACGCCGGTGGCGGCATGGACCAAGACAGCATGGACCAGTACAGCCAGTTCCTGTTGCAAAGTCGGGTCAACTCCCGCCTGATCGAGTTCAGCGCACCCGATCCCGCCGGGGGCCCCCCACAGCTCAAGATGGTGTCTGTGGTGGACGTTCTCAACGACGGGTTGTCGGCGGTGTACACCTTCTACGAACCCGAAGCCGGCGCCGCTTACGGCACCTACAACGTCTTGTGGCAGATCGCACAAGCCCGCGAATTGGGCTTGCCTTATGTCTACCTGGGTTACTGGATCGCCGAGAGCCCCAAAATGGCCTACAAAAGCCGTTTCCGCCCCCACCAGGTTTTGTGGGATGGGGTTTGGGCATCCCCAGCTTGATTTCACGTTATAAAATCTGGTGCCGCACCCGACGCCACCATGACCAGACGCCCCGACAACATCCCCAGCCACCCCAGCGTACAAGTGATCGAGCGCATTTTTGTGCTGCTGGAGGTGCTGGCGTCACGGGAAGAAGCCGTCTCACTCAAAGACATCAGTGAAAAAACCGGCCTCCACCCCTCTACCGCCCACCGCATCCTGAACGACCTGGCCATAGGCCGGTTTGTGGACAGGCCAGAAGCTGGCTCTTACCGGCTCGGCATGCGTTTGTTGGAGTTGGGCAACTTGGTCAAGGCCAGGCTGAGTGTGCGCGACACCGCGCTGGGGCCGATGCGCGACTTGCACAAACAAATCCAGCAGCCGGTGAACCTGAGCGTGCGCCAGGGCGATGAAATCGTCTACGTGGAACGCGCCTACAGCGAGCGTTCGGGCATGCAGGTGGTGCGAGCCATTGGTGGCCGCGCACCACTGCACCTGACGTCTGTGGGCAAGCTGTTTTTGGCCGCCGACGACCCCCAAAAGGTCAGGGCCTACGCCATGCGCACCGGCCTGATCGGCAACACGCGCAACAGCCTGACCCAGCTGGGTACCCTGGAACGGGAACTGCAGCAGTGCCGCCAACAAGGGGTGGCCCGGGACAACGAGGAACTGGAGTTGGGTGTGCGGTGTATGGCCGCCGGTATTTACGATGACCAAGGCCGATTGGTGGCCGGTTTGTCGATATCGGCACCAGCCGACCGGCTGGACGACACCTGGCTGCCCCGCTTGCAAGCGACGGCAGGTGCCATCAGCGCGTCACTGGGTTACCACCCCGAGGCCCACTGAGCCGGTCTGTACCGGCACGTTGTGTTTGGGCAAAAACGAGGTTTCCACCCAACGGCGCACCCGTTCGGCATCACCAAAACGCGCCGCGCTTCCAGCTGCATCCAGCAGAACCATGATCAGCTGGCGCCCAGACACCTGAACCTGCATCACCAGGCAACGGCCCGCTTCCGAGATGTAGCCGGTTTTTTGCAAACCGATGTCCCAATCGGGTTTGTCAACCAAACGGTTGCTGTTGCGGTATTGCACCACGCGACGGCCCAGTTCCATGTCGTAGCGGGGCGAGGTGGACAACTCGCGCAACAAAGGGCGTTCGTAGGCGGCAGTGGCCAATATCGCCAGGTCGCGGGCACTGGACTGGTTCTGGCTGGACAGGCCCGTGGGCTCCACGTATTGGGTGTCGTGCATGCCCAGCTCGCGGGCTTTGGCGTTCATGAGGCGAACAAAATGGTCAACGCCGCCCGGGTAGGTGCGACCCAAAGCGTGTGCAGCCCGGTTTTCGCTGGACATCAAGGCCAGGTGCATGGCTTCACCACGGGTCAAACGGGCCCCCACCGGCAACCGCGAGCCGCTGCCTTTGAGGGTGTCCACATCGTCGGCAGTGATGGTGATCTCTTGGTCCATGGGCAGTTGGGCATCGGCCACCAACAGACCCGTCATGAGTTTGGTCAACGACGCGATGGGCAACACCGCCTTGTCGTTTTTGCTGAAGATAACCTCGTGGGTGTTCTGGTCAACCACCAGTGCGGCACTGGAGTTGAGGTTGAGGCTGTCGTCGTCGTCGCGCAAACCGAGGCGCTGCCCATGGGACACCCTGGCAGGGGCGGACACACGCACCACCGACTGCGCGGCCACAACCGGGGCTTTGCGCGCCTTGGCAGCCACCTTGGGAACGGCTTTTTTCTTCTTGGCCTTGGCGACCACCTTCACCTTGGTCGGAGCGGCTTTTTTCTTGGTCGTGGCCGCCCACACATCGGCGGGCAAACCACCCACAGCCAACGCCACTGTCAAACCAAGAGCGGCGGCAAACCGCTGTATCCAGTTGGGGCGGGACAACGTCATGGGTGGCTTCTCCAAAAACCGGTGCGTGCAAACCCCAAGTATAGACAAGCCAAAGGCAAAAAAACAAGTGTTATCAAACCATTGCACCAACAACTTCAATTTTTGCTGGAGCAATGGTCAGTTGGGGACCCATCAGCCTTGTGCAGCCACCCGGTCGGCCTTGCTGTGCAGCTTGTTCAAAGCGCTCAGGTAGGCCTTGGCCGACGCTACCACGATGTCGGGGTCCGCCCCCACACCGTTGACCACCCGCCCGCTGTGCTGCAGCCGGACCGTGACCTCGCCCTGGCTTTCGGTGGACCCGCTGATGGCGTTCACCGAGTACAACACCATCTCGGCACCGCTCTTCACGTTGGACTCGATGGCCTTTAAGGAGGCGTCCACCGGGCCGTTGCCGTCCGACGAGGCCTTGACCTCTTTGCCCTCGACCGTGATAACGATTTCGGCATGGGGCCGTTCACCCGTCTCGGAGCGCTGGGCCAACGACACAAATCCGTATTGCTCTTTGTCGGCTGTGACGCTTTCATCGCTGCACAGGGCCAAAATGTCTTCGTCAAAAATCTCACTCTTGCGGTCGGCCAGCTCTTTGAACTTGGCAAACGCGGTGTTGATTTCAGACTCGGACTCCATCTCGATGCCCAGTTCTTGCAAGCGCTGCTTGAAGGCGTTGCGGCCGCTGAGTTTGCCCAACACGATCTTGTTGGCGGCCCAACCCACATCCTCCGCGCGCATGATCTCGTAGGTGTCACGGGCCTTGAGCACGCCGTCTTGGTGGATGCCGCTGGCGTGGGCGAAGGCGTTGGCCCCCACCACCGCCTTGTTGGGCTGCACCACAAAACCCGTGGTCTGGCTGACCATGCGGCTGGCCGGCACAATCTGGCTGGTGTCGATGTCGACGTCGAGGCCAAAATAATCGCGGCGTGTTCTCACGGCCATCACAATTTCTTCAAGCGAGCAGTTGCCGGCGCGCTCGCCCAGGCCGTTGATGGTGCACTCCACCTGGCGGGCACCACCGATCTTGACACCGGCCAAGGAGTTGGCCACGGCCATGCCCAGGTCGTTGTGGCAGTGGACCGACCAAATGGCCTTGTCGGCGTTTGGCACTTTTTCGCGCAGGGTCTTGAGGAAATGGCCGTAGAGCTCGGGGATGGCGTAGCCCACCGTGTCGGGGATGTTGATGGTGGTGGCCCCTTCTGCGATCACCGCCTCGACCACACGGGCCAGGAAGTCGATGTCGGAGCGGTAACCGTCTTCGGCACTGAACTCGATGTCATCGATCAGGTTGCGGGCGAAGCGCACCGACTGCTTGGCCTGCTCCAGAACCTGCTCGGGCGACATGCGGAGCTTTTTCTCCATGTGCAGCGGGCTGGTGGCGATGAAGGTGTGGATACGCGCCCGGTTGGCGCCCTTGAGGGCTTCGGCGGAGCGGGCGATGTCGCGGTCGTTGGCGCGCGACAAGGAACACACCGTCGAGTCTTTGATGACATCGGCAATCGCGCGGACCGACTCAAAATCACCGTTGGAGCTGGCGGCAAAACCGGCTTCGATCACATCCACCTTCAGGCGTTCGAGTTGGCGGGCGATGCGCAGTTTTTCGTCCTTGGTCATGGACGCCCCGGGGGACTGCTCGCCATCGCGCAAGGTGGTGTCGAAAATAATCAATTTGTCGGTCATTTCTTTTCTCCGGTGTGTGGCCTCGTGGACCACCCTTGAAAAACCCGCAGCTCCAAAAACAAACGGCCCGCTGCGGGTGCAAACGGGCCGTTGTTGGAAACCTTGTGCGCGTTACCGAACCTGCCCGTAGCGGACACCCAGTAGTAGCGAGAAGGCTTGAAAAGTCATAACCAGCAATGTATCACAGGAATGGGGTCAGTCGTGCAAACCACGCTCATCGGGTTCATCCGTTGAGGTGCTGACCACACTCACCGGCCGGCCCTTGGCTTTGCGCCACACGTAGATGGCGTAACCCGACAAGCCGTACAAAATGAACAGGCCAAACAAGACGGTGGGCGGGTGGATATTGATCACCGCGATACCCAAAGCAATCAGCACAATGGAAGCAAAGGGCACGCTTTTTTTCAGGCTCAGGTCTTTGAAGCTGTAAAACGGCACATTGGTCACCATGGTGAGGCCGGCGTAAAGCGTGAGCGCGAACATGGGCCACTGCAAGTCCCGCCCCTGCCAGCCTGCCTCGGTCATCAACCAAATAAAGCCCGCGACCAATGCCGCCGCCGCAGGTGATGGCAAACCCTGGAAATAACGCTCGTCCACCACGCCGGTGTTCACATTAAAACGGGCCAAG
>JBEBBB010000183.1:0-6632 GCA_041158605.1 Pseudomonadota bacterium | reverse complement strand
AAACGCACGCGCATGGCGTTGAGTATGGCTTGCAGGTTGCCGATGGATTGGCCCTCGACCAGGGCGCGGGCATCTTCCAGCGTCTGGCGGATTTTTTCGCCACCGGGCACCTCGCCCAGGCCGGTGTGGCCCGAGGAGTCGGTGACGATGACGATGTTGCGGGTGAAGAAGGGGGCGTGCGCTCCCGACAGGTTGAGCAGCATGCCGTCGCGCCCAGCAACGGGCACAACACGCATGGTTTGAACGGTAGGGGCAGAGGACAGGCTCATGGCGTGTGGATACGGTCAGATAAAACCCAGCTTTATTCAACGGTGATCTTTTCTTCACGAACGATCTGGGCCATTTCCGGGATTTCTGCTTTGATCCAGTTACCGAAGTCGGCGCTGCTCATCTGGGACGGTTCAAGTCCCAAGGTTTGGAGGCGCTCTTTCACATCAGGCAGGGAGGTGATCCGCAACACCTCAGCGTGCACCTTGTCCACGATGGCTTTGGGGGTGCCCGCTGGCGCCAACAAACCTTGCCAACTGCCCGTGAGGAAGTTGGGAACGGTCTCGCTGACCGTGGGTGTGTCGCCCAACTCACCGAACCGTTTGGCGCTGGACACCGCCAGCAGTTTGAGCTTGCCGCTCTTGACATGCGGGTAGGTGGCGACCATCCCGTTAAAAGTCACGTCCATGTGCCCTCCCACCAGGTCGGTCATGGCCTGAGCACCCCCTTTGTAGGGCACCACGTTCCACTGAATGCCAGCCCGGCGGGCGAATTGCACACCTGCCAGGTGGGTTGCGCTGCCCATACCCGCCGCGGCGGCAAAGTTCAGCTTGCCGGGGTTGGCTTTGGCGTACTTCACCAGGTCGCCAATGGTGTTCACGGGCACCTTGGTGCTCACCACCAGCAGGTGGGGAGAGTAGCCCACCATGGCCACGGGCACAAAATCCTTTTGCACGTCAAATGGCAGTTTGTAGAGCGCGGGTGCAATGCTCAGGTTGCCCACATCCATCAGGACAAAGGTGTAACCATCAGCCGGTGACTTGGCCACCGCATCGGCGCCCAGGTTGCCGGCATTGCCCGCCTTGTTTTCCACCACCACAGGCTGACCCAGCTTTTCGCTCATCTTGACCCCAATCAAACGGGCCAACACGTCGGAGGTACCGCCTGCGGGGAAAGGCACCACGATGCGTATCGGTTTGGACGGATAGGCCTGGGCCATGGCGACGGTGCCGCCCAGAGCAAGTGTGGTGGCCGCAGCGGCCAGAAGGAAATGGCGTTTGTTCATGTGGATGTCTCTGCGTATGGTTGTGAGAAGGGGGCAGGCCAAGGGCGCTGCGGGGCGCTCTTTACTGTGGGCCCAAAGCGTCGATCAAGGCCTTGAGTTGGTCCATCTCGTCGGGTTTCAGGTCGGACAAAGGCGCGCGCACAGGGCCAGCACCGTGGCCCACCAGGGTGGCACCGGCTTTGATGATGCTCACACCGTAGCCTTCAACCCGGTTGCGGATCTTCAGGTAAGGCATAAAGAACTGCTTGAGCAGCTTGTGCTGCGTGGCCATGTCGTCGGTGCGAACCGCCTCGTAGAACGCCATCGCGGTTTTGGGGATGAAGTTGAACACCGCGGAGGAGTACACCGGGGTGCCCAAGGCTTTGTACGCGGCGGCATACACCTCGGCGGTGGGCAAGCCACCCAGGTAGGCGAAGCGGTCGCCCATCTTCATGTAGATGGAGGACATAACTTCGATATTGCCCATGCCGTCTTTGAAGCCGATCAGGTTGGGGCAGCGGTCAGCCAAGATGGCCAGGGATTCGGGGGTGAACTTGGTGCGGTCGCGGTTGTACACGATCACGCCGAACGTCACGCTTTTGCACACCTGCTCCACGTGAGCGATCAGGCCCTCTTGGCCGGCCTCGGTCAGGTAGTGGGGCAACAGCAAGATGCCGTGGGCGCCCAGGCGCTCGGCCTCTTGGGCGTGGGCGATGGCGGTGCGGGTGGGGCCACCGGCGCCGGCAATGATGGGCACCTTGCCGCGGCAGGTGTCCACAGCGGTTTTGATGACCTGGCCGTACTCCTCGCCGTACAAAGAGAAATACTCACCGGTGCCGCCAGCAGCAAACAGGGCGCTGGCGCCGTACGGGGCCAGCCATTCCAGGCGGGCGGCGTACCCTTGGGCGTTGAAGTTGCCTTGGGCGTCGAAGTCCGTCACGGGGAAGGACAACAGGCCGCTGGACATGACTTGTTTCAGGTCTTGGGGGGTGTATTGCATGGTGCTGCTTTCAGAAAGTGATGGGGGGTTGATACGGGGGGTCAGAAGCGGGGCTGTCGACCGGTGAAGGTGGGGTCGTACTTGCGCATCTGCGCCAGGTCGTCCCGGTTGCGGATGGTGGTGCTGAGGTAGTTGTCGTGCAGCCGGGCCAGGGCCTCGGGGTCGATCTGCACGCCCAAGCCAGGGGTGGTGGTGACCCGCAGGCTGCCGTCTTCAAAGCGCAGGCGACCACCCTGGACCACCTCGTCGTCCTGCCAGGGGTAGTGGGTGTCGCAGGCGTAAGACAACAAAGGCACAGACGCGGCCAAATGGGTCATGGCCATCAGGCTGATACCCAGGTGCGAGTTGGAGTGCATGGACAAGCCCAGGCCAAACGTCTCGCACATGAGCGCCAGCCGCTGCGTGGCCCGCAAACCGCCCCAGTAGTGGTGGTCGGACAACACGATCTTGACCGGGCAGCCCATCTCGGCGTTGCGGCGGAACTCTTTCAGGTCGGTGACCACCATGTTGGTGGCCAGCGGTACCTCAGAGGCGGCAGCCACGGCGGCCATGCCGTCCAAACCCGGGGCCGGGTCTTCGTAGTACTCCAACACGCCCCGCAACTGCTCCACCACCTTCAAGCTGGTGGCCACGGTCCAGTTGGCATTGGGGTCGATCCGCAGTGGCGCCCCGGGAAAAGCCTTGGCCAGGGCCAGCATGGCGGCCACCTCTTGCTCGGGTGGCAACGCACCGGCCTTGAGCTTGATGCTTTTGAAGCCGTACTGGGCTATCATGCGGCGCGCCTGCGCCACCATTTGGTCGGGGGCGATGCCCTCGCCAAAAGGATCGGGCGTGTAGGGTTTCTCGATGTGCTCGGCGTGTTTGAAAAACAGGTAGGCGCTGAAGGGCACCGCAGGGCGAGCGGCACCGCCCAACAAATCTACCACGGGCGCGTTGGCCAGCTGGCCTTGCAGGTCCATCATGGCCACTTCAAACGCGCTGATCACCTTGGCCACCGTCTTGGAGACGTGGGTGCCAGGGGCCAGGGAGACCTGGGTGCCCAGAAACTCGGACCCCGTTTGTGGGGGCTTCACCAAGGCGGTGACGCGGGTGTCCATCTCGTTCAGGGCCCAAGGCGATAAGCCGCGCAAGGCTGGCGCGGCCTTGGCCATGGCCTCCAGCATGGGCAAATCGCCGTAGCTTTCGTTGATGCCCACCAACCCGCTGTGGGTTTCGATCTCGATGATGGAGCGCAAGGCCCACGGTTCGTGGATGCCTGCGGCGTTCAACAGTGGTGGGTCGCGAAACGCGATGGGGGTGATGCGCACATGGCGGATGGTGTGGTTGGTCATCACTTGACCTCCAGTACAGCAGGCAACCACAACGACAGCGCGGGGATGTAGGTGACCGCCACCAACACCAGCAGCAGGGCGCCAAAGAAGGGCAGCAGGGCTTTGACCACTTGCTCCATCGGCAGTTTGGCCACCGCAGCACCCACGAACAACACACCACCCACAGGTGGGGTCAACAAGCCTATGCCCAGGTTCACCATCATGATCATCCCGAAGTGCACCGGGTCCACGCCTATGCTTTGAATGACAGGCATCAGAATGGGGGTGAGGATCAGGATCAGGGGTGCCATGTCCATGAGCGTGCCCAGCACCAACAGCAAACCGTTGATCAGGGCCAGGATCACATACCGGTTGTCTGACAGGGATGTCAGCGCTGCGGTGATCTTGGCCGGGATCTGCATCAGCGTCATGATGTAGCCAAAGCTTGCCGCGAATGCGATCAGGATCATCACAATCGACAGCGTTTTCACGGTCCGGTGCACCAGCTTGGGCATCTCGCGCCACTTGTAGTCGCGGTAAATGAACATCGTGACAAAAAACGCCCACACCACCGCGATAGAGGCCGACTCCGTGGCGGTGAACACGCCAGACAAAATGCCGCCCAGGATGATGACCATGGTCATCAGGCCCCACAACGCGTCGGCACAAATTTTGAGTGCCTGCTTCAGCGGGATCACCTCACCTTTGGGGTAGTTGCGCTTTCGTGCCATGTAAAGGCACATGATCGAAAGCGTCAAACCGAGCAACAAGCCTGGCAACACCCCCGCAATAAACAGCGCCGCAATCGACACGGTGCCACCGGCAGCCAGCGAGTAGATGACCGCGTTGTGGCTGGGGGGTATCAAGATCGCCTGCACCGAACCGCTCACTGTCACGGCGGTGGCGAAATCACGGGGGTAGCCCTTCTTCTCCATCTCGGGGATCAGCACGGTGCCAACCGACGCCGTGTCGGCCATGGATGAACCGGAGATGGCGCCAAAAAAGGTAGAGGCCAAGATGTTGACCAGCGACAGGCCGCCGCGGATAAAGCCCACCAACACGTTGGCAAAGGCCACGAGCCGGCGCGCCATACCGCCTTCGGCCATGATGGCGCCCGCCAGCACAAAAAACGGGATGGCGAGCAGTGAGAACTTGTTGACGCCATTGGCGATGGCGATCATCACCGCGTCGAGCGGAATGTCGATCCACCAGGCGCCGATGAGCGCGGCCATGCCCATGGCGTAAGCCACCGGTGTGCCGATCAGAATGAGGGCAAAAAAGCTGCCGAGCAAGATCCAGGCTTCCATCACGCAGCTCCTTCCGCGTCTGCAACCACCGATTCGTGGTCAAAGGTGACAACCGCGCGGTGGCGCTGGTCGCCCAGGAACAGGTGCTCCAGCACAAACAAAGCGGTCACCGCGCCTCCAATAGGAACCGGCAGGTAGGTGAAACCCACCGGCATCCACGGCAACTCGGGCACCGACTGGCCCCAGGTGCCCATGCACAGCTTGATGCCGTACCAGCACATGAACAGCGAGACCGTCAGCATCAACACGTGCACCACGCCACGCAGCGGCCGCTGCACGGAAGATGGCAAGCGTTGGGTGAGCATTTCAACAGCGATGTGGCCACCCGCGCGGTAGCTGCAGGCCGCTCCCAAAAAGGTGAAGACCACCATCAACAGGATCGAGATCGGTTCTGGCCATTGCGAGCCCGTACCCAACACATAGCGCGAAAAAATGCCCCAAGGGATGAACAAGGACATCAGCAAGATGCACGATCCCGCGACCCAAATGCAGGCCAGGTACAGCGTATCCAGAAGGCGGGAGGCAGGGTGTCCGCCAAGCGTGTGGTGACTCATAAAGAAACCCAGAAAATGGAACAGGCCAATATCCAAAATTCGTTCAGCGGCCCCGAAAGAAGCCGCTGAACGGGTGGCTTACTTCACTGCCGCGATGCGGTTCATCAGGTCCACGTGTTTGGCGCCGTACTTGGCGCGCACAGGCGCGGTGGCGTCAAAGAAGGGCTTGTTGTCGATGTTGATGAACTCGACACCAGCGGCCTTGAGCTTGGCGGAGTACTCGGCCACGCTTTTGTCCCACAACTGGCGCTGCTCCAACTGGGCTTCCCGGGCCAGTTTCTTCACCAGCGTTTGGTCGGCCGGCGTCAGCTTGTCCCAGGCCACTTTGGACATCACCAAGATCTCGGGGATGATCAGGTGGTTGGTCTGGCTGTAGTACTTGGCCGGTGTGTTGTAGTGGTTGGCCGTGAAGTAGCTGGGTGGGTTGTTTTCTGCGCCGTCAATCACCCCGGTTTGCAGGGAGGTGAACACCTCGCCATAAGCCATAGCGATGCCGTTGCCACCCATGGCGTTCATGGTGTCCACAAACAAGGGGTTGCCCATCATGCGGACCTTTTGGCCTTTGAGGTCGGCCGGTGTTCGGACAGGCTTTTTGGTGTATAGGCTGCGTGCGCCGCCGTCCATCCAGCCCAGGCCCACCAGGCGGGCTGGGCTGGCGGTGACCTTGGCCAGCAACTCGTCACCCACAGGCCCGTCGATCACGGCACGCATGTGTGCGATGTCGCGGAACACAAAAGGCATGTTGAACACATCCACTTCGGGAACCACCGGCCCGATCACGCCCAGCGAGATACGGGCCATCTGGATGGCTCCCAACTGCACCTGCTCCACGGCCTCTTTTTCCTGGCCCAAAACGGCACCGGGGAAGGTCTGGATTTTGATGCGGCCTTGGGTGGCCGCCTCGAGTTTTTTGCCCATGCTTTCCACCGCGGCCACAGTGGGGTAGCCGGCAGGGTGGGTGTCGTGGGATTTGAGCACGGTTTGTGCCTGGGCTCCCAAGGGGAGAAAACAAGCCATGGCCAGAGCGGCTATCAGTCGTCGTTGGTGTTTCATACGGTCTCCAGTGGTTGTTGTCACGAGGTTCAATCTGTGCCCGCGTGTGTCAGATGGCACACACCGGCTCGGCCAGGCCCCTCACACCTGGTCGCAGCGCAAACACACCGCCGGCCAGCGGCTGGTCGGCCAGGTCACCGCCCGGCCGGATGGAAG
>JBEBBB010000182.1:0-5726 GCA_041158605.1 Pseudomonadota bacterium | reverse complement strand
TGATGGGTATGCTGCTGGCTCCGGTGTGGGCCCAACGCATGGCCTTGCCCATACACGCCATCACCCGTCGCACGATGGAGGTCACACAGGGCAACGAACATGGCCGTTGGCCCAAACCTTGGTCCTTGGAATTGGCCCAGTTGGTGCAACACATTGAGGCCATGGCCACCACGCTGCACGACCGGGAGCGCGAACTGGCTACCATTTTTGAGACGTCTCCGGTGGGCATTGCGGTGCTGGACCCTGCCGACAACCACAGTTGCTTGCGAGCCAACGCGGGGTTCGGCAAGTTGCTCGGTGCCCCCGCTGAAGAAGTGGTGGGCAGCAACGGTTCGGCCATGAAGGTGTGGGTAGAACCGGCTGGGCGCGAGGCGTTCTACCAGGCCTTAACCGACCAGGGTTGGGCCGAAACCGAAGCGTGGTTGTACCGCCGCGATGGCACCCGATTTTTGGCCGCCTTGTCCGCACGCACGTACACCAACGTGGGCTTGGTCAGGGCCGTTTTGTTGGCACGGGACATCACGGGACTGCGGGCCAACGAAGCCGAAATCCGCTCGCTCAACACCCACCTTGAAACGCGCGTACAAGAACGCACCGAAGAACTGAGCAACACATTGGCGCGTTTGCAACAAGCCCAGGAAGATCTGATCCAGTCTGAAAAATTGGCCTCTTTGGGTGCACTGGTGGCGGGCGTTGCCCACGAAATGAACACGCCACTGGGCAATGGTGTGATGGCGGTGTCCACCATGCGGGCGGCACTCAAAACCTTCCAAACCGCCAGTGCCGACGGACTACGGCGCTCGGCTTTGGACGAACTCATCAAAGCCATGGACACGGGGACCGATATCGCCACCCGCAACCTCCAACGGGCTGCCGATTTGGTGACCAGTTTTAAGCAGGTGGCTGCCGATCAAACCAGCGAACAACGGCGCAAGTTTGAATTGACAGAAGTGATCCAGGAAAACATCTTGACACTGAGCCCACTGCTCAAACGGCAAGGTGTGGCATTGCGCACAAACCTGCAGGAAGGCATACCCATGGACAGCTACCCGGGGCCTCTGGGGCAGGTGTTGACCAACCTGGTGACCAATGCCTTGACCCACGCTTTTGACCAACACGCCAACCCGACCTTGGACATCGAGGCCTACCCCGCTGCGGATGACTCGGTGGTGGTGCAGGTCAGGGACAATGGCTGTGGCATCACCCCCGACCTGTTGCCCAGGGTGTTTGACCCTTTTGTAACCACCCGCATGGGACAAGGGGGTACTGGTCTGGGCTTGTACATCGCCTACAACATTGTGACCAAATCCTTGGGCGGAGCGATCAAAGTTGACAGCCAGGTGGGGCAAGGCACTTTGTTCACCTTGCGCGTACCGCTGGTGGCACCACGCCCTACCGACGCCGTGCCGGCTTGAGTCCGCAAGCCCCAGCGGGCCGGGGAGTCAGTCTTGTTCGTGCAGGGCGTTGAAATAGGCTTTGAGCTGGTGCTCCCAAGCGCGTTTTTGGTCTTCACCCACAAAACTCGCTTCAAAGCTGTTCCAAGCCAACTGGTAAGCGTGTTTGCTGTCCAGACCCAAGGCCTGGAACAGCTGGACGTAGTTGTCATTGACATACCCACCAAAGTAGGCCGGGTCGTCTGAATTGACCGTGACACACAAGCCCGCTTCGAGCAGGTCGCGCAAGTTGTGTTGCGCCATGTCGGGGAACACACACAACTTCACGTTGGACAAGGGGCACACCGTAAGGGGGATGCGATCGCGCGCCAAGCGGGTCATCAGGGCCGCGTCATGGACGGCCTGCACGCCGTGGTCGATGCGCTCCACCTGCAACACATCCAGGGCGCTCCAAATGTACGCCGGAGGCCCCTCCTCCCCCGCATGGGCTACCAAGCGCAGCCCCAGTTCACGGCAACGGGCGAACACGCGGGCGAACTTCTCGGGCGGATGCCCCTTTTCGCTGGAGTCCAACCCCACACCGGTGAACAGGTGGCGGTAAGGCAAGGCCCGCTCCAGAGTGCTGAGGGCATCGTCTTCGGACAGGTGCCGCAAAAAGCACAAAATCAGTTGCGCACTCAACCCCCAGGTGGTTAGCGCCTGTTGGCACGCCCGGTGCAAACCTTGTACCACCGTGGCCATGGGGACCCCCCTGGCCGTGTGGGTCTGGGGGTCGAAAAAAATCTCTGTATGGACCACGTGGTCTGCAGCCGCGCGCTCCAGGTAGGCCCAGGCCATGTCGTAAAAGTCTTGCTCGGTCAACAAGACACTGGCGCCCGCGTAATAGATGTCCAGAAAACTCTGCAGGTCTTGGAAGGCGTAAGCCTCGCGCAGCGCATCAACCGAGGGGTAAGGCAAGACCACCCCATTGCGCTGGGCGAGGGCAAAAATCAACTCGGGCTCCAAAGAACCCTCGATGTGGATGTGCAACTCGGCCTTGGGCATGCCCCGCAACGCAGCAGGCAACCGTTCGGGTGTCAGGTGGGGTGGTTTGAACATCAACAAACTCCGTGGGTGATACCAAGGCCTTTGAGGTAACGGCGGTAAGCCACACTCAAGCGATCGGCCACACTCATCAGCTCGCCCCCTTCCAAGGGCAGGCGTTTGGGACTTTGGGATTCCAGTATGGGCTGGTCTTGGGCAAAAATGGCCACCTGGAAATCCCGTAGCACGCTGTCGCTGGACGTGGTATCGGTGGTGTACTGGGCAAACCACAAGCGACAAGATTCGGCGCTGGTGGGGCAAGCCCAAATCGTGTAGCTGTCGGCGGGCCCGCCGGCATCACCTTGTTTGCTCAACAAAGCGGCATAGGGGCTCAACACCTCGTAGCGGTAGTGGACCCAGTCGCCCTCCTCGGCGGCCGCACTGGCCCGGGGTTGCCAGGCCTTGTAACTTTCGATCACCGGCCGGCCATCGGGGGTGTGGGTGACGTCGTAAGGTGGCACCTCAGGGTGGCTCGCATCACCCAACCAACCTTCGTGGACAAACGCAAAATGCGATGTGTCCAAAAAATTCTCGACCGCCCGCGGGGCACTGGTGGCCACATCAAACGGACCGTACACCAAGTGCCTGGTGGGCAAACCCTGCAACTGGGGCGGCGGCGCGGTGGGGGTTTCCAAGGCCACCCACACCAAGCCATGGGCCTCTTGGACCTCAAACCCCTGCACCGCGTTGCGGGCAGGTGGAGGCACGCCCGGTGCGGCGGGAATGTGGGTGCAGGCACCGGCGGCGTCAAACCGCCAACCATGGTAGGGGCATTGCAAGGCACCGTCTTTGACACACCCCATCGACAACTTGGCACCCCGGTGGGGGCAACGGTCCACTTGCGCCACCGCCTGGCCTGCGGGGTCCCGCCACAACACCAAAGGCTGGTCCAGCAACACCAACCCCATGGGCCGATCACCCAGGTCCGCAGCCAGAGCCACAGGCCACCAACTCACTCGTTCCAACATGTGCACACCCTTCCAAAAACACAAAGGCCGCCCAACCCCGTGAGGCGTGGCGGCCAGAAGATCCACCCTGGGGGAGCAGCCCCCGGGAAGCGTGGTTTGTTACCGTGGTTTATTTGCCCGAGGGCACCTTGCCCTCAACACCCTTGACAAAGAAGTTGATGCCGTCTTTCCAGGCTTGGTCGGCCTTCACGTCTTTGGCCAACACCTCTTTGCCGGTGTTGTCCACGATGGGGCCGGTGAACACCTCGAAGGAGCCGTCTTTCAGGCCCGCTTTGATGGTGTCGACCTTGGCTTTGGCTTCGGCGGGCACCACATCAGCGATTTTGATCAGGTCGTTCAGGCCCTCTTTAACACCCCACACGGTGCGCTCGGATTTCCAGGTACCGGCCTTCAGGTCTTCAAGGGCCTTGATGTAGTAAGGGCCCCAGTCGGCAATGGCAGACGCCAAGTGCGCTTTGGGACCAAAGGCGCTCATGTCGCTGTCCCAGCCGAAGGCGTACTTGCCGTTTTTCTCGGCGGTTTGCAGCACAGCGGAAGAGTCGGTGTTCTGCAGCAACACGTCGGCGCCTTGGTTGATCAGGCTCTGAGCGGCTTCACCCTCCTTGGGGGGATCGAACCAGGTGTTGACCCACACCACCTTGACCTTGGCCTTGGGGTTCACGCTCTGGGCACCCAGCGAGAAGGCGTTGATGTTGCGCAGCACCTCGGGGATGGGGAAGGAGCCCACAAAACCCAGGGTGTTGGATTTGGTCATGGAGCCTGCAATCACGCCGGCCATATAAGTGTCTTGGTAGAAGCTGGCGTCGTAGATCCGCATGTTGGGAGCGGTCTTGTAACCCGTGGCGTGTTCAAACTTGACGTCCGGGAACTCGGCGGCCACTTTCAACATCGGTTCCATGTAACCAAAAGAGGTGGCAAAAATGATTTTGTTGCCTTGTTGGGCCAGGTCACGGATCACGCGCTCGGCGTCGGCGCCCTCGGGCACACTTTCAACAAAGGTGGTTTTGAGTTGGTCGCCGTATTTGGCTTCGGCGGCTTTGCGGCCCAGGTCGTGGGCGAAGGTCCAGCCGGCGTCGCCGACAGGGCCCACATAGACCCAAGCGGCTTTCAAGGGCTCAACCTTGGGGGCTTCAGCGGCGGGCGCTGGTGCGGGGGCGGCTTCTTCTTTTTTGCCACAACCCACCAAGGCGGCGGAAGCCACCAGGCCCAAGGCGGCGGCTTTGAGCCAGGTGCGTTTCTGGAAATTGGTCATGAGGACTCCTGGTAACGGCGTTGAAACAGAACGGTCAAAAACAACCTGAAATTATGGCGCTTTTGGAGAGCTTTGGTGGTCTCTTAGGCGCCAGGGTAAAACGGTTTGCCGATGGACTGGGGCATGTTGGTGCGGATCCAGAGCGGGTTGCGAGAAATCAAGACCAGCACCACCACGGTGGCCAGGTAGGGCAGCATGGTCAGAAACTGGCTGGGGATGTTCACACCCATGCCTTGCAAATGGAACTGCACCATGGTCAGCCCACCAAACAGGTAAGCACCAAGCAAAACACGTGCCGGCCGCCAGGTGGCGAAGGTGGTCAAGGCCAGCGCGATCCAGCCTTTGCCGGCGATCATGCCTTCCACCCACAAGGGGGTGTACACGGTGGACACGTAGGCCCCAGCCAACCCACACAAGGCCCCCCCCACTACCACCGCCAACAAGCGGATGCGGCGCACTGGATAACCCAGGGCGTGGGCAGACTCGGGGTTTTCACCCACGCTGCGCAGCACCAGGCCAGAGCGGCTGCGGTACAAAAACCAGACCAAGCCCAAGGTAAGCAGTACCGCGCCGTAGACCATGGGGTGTTGGCGGAACAAGGCCGGGCCCACAAAAGGCAAGTCGGCCAACCAGGGAATGGCAAACTGGCTTTGCTCCGGCAGTTTCGCTTGGGCGTAAGGTATGCCCGCAAAAGCCGAAAAACCCGCCCCGAACAGGCTGAGCGCCAGACCGGTCGCGAACTGGTTGGTGTTGAGCCAAATCACCAACCAACCAAACACCAAGGACAACACCGCTGCGGCGGCCATATCCGCCAGCAACCCCACCCCTGTGTTGCCCACATGAACCACAGTGGCAAAACCGGCCAAGGCCCCACACAACATCAGGCCCTCGGCACCCAGGTTCACCACGCCGGCTTTTTCGTTGATCAAGAGCCCCAAGGCGGCGATGGCCAACACCGTACCGGCGTTGAGCGAAGCGGCCAACAACAGCGCAATCGGTTCCATCAAGACCTCCACTTGACTCGGTAGG